>JAYTUM010000035.1:0-9625 GCA_043744575.1 Acidimicrobiales bacterium
GCCGACCTCGATGACATGCTCGACGAGATCGATGGCATTTTAGAAAGCAATGCGGAAGAGTTCGTTAAGAACTATGTCCAAAAGGGCGGCCAGTAGCCCCGCGGCGAGATTATGTCGATGCCTATTTTTTCACACGAGCAAGACCCTGGCGCCAATTTTGGCGAACTCTTGAAGCGTGTCGGTTTATCGCCATTCGATGAGCGGCCGACTCTCGGCAGCGTTCACCTGCCGCACGCCACGACCTGTGTAGCGCTGAAATTTGTTGGCGGTGTCGTTATGGGGGGCGACCGTCGTGCTACATCGGGCAATTTCATCAGCCACCGCGAGATGGAAAAGGTTGTGCAAGCAGACGAATTCAGCTGTGTCGCAATTGCTGGCGCGGCCGGACCGGCGATGGAGATGGTCAAGATTTTTCAATTGCAGATCGAGCACTATGAAAAAGTAGAGGGCCGATCGCTGTCGCTAGAGGGTAAAGCCAATCAACTTTCAACGTTCGTGCGCAGCAATCTTCCCGCGGCGATGCAGGGTATGGTTGTAGTCCCAATTTTCGCGGGGTTCGATCACCTCATTGATGTCGGTCGCTTGTGGGACTACGACGCCACTGGGGGTCGCTACGAAGAAAAGGATTTCGTGGCAACGGGTTCAGGCATGTTGCATGCCTCGACGGTGCTTAGGCTCGGCTGGAAGCGCGACCTAAACGCTACCGACGCGATTGCCCTAGCGGCCCGCGCGTTGTGGGAGGCATCAGACGCAGATTCGGCCACCGGTGGGCCAGACGCTTTGCGGGGTATTTACCCGGTCGTAGTCAGCATTACTAGCGGGGGTTTTAGACGCGTCAGCGATGAGGACCTGAAGTCGATTTATGAAAAGATCGCAGAGGGGGTGCGTTCGCGATGAACATGCCGTACTACGTGGCACCGGAACAGATGATGAAGGACCGCGCGGATTACGCGCGTAAGGGAATCGCTCGCGGCAGGGCTCTCGTTGCCCAAGAGTTCACGGATGGCATCGTGATCGTCGCCGAGAATCCATCGAACACGTTGCGCAAGATCTCCGAGATCTATGACCGCATAGCCTTCGCGGGCGTCGGCAAGTACAACGAGTTTGACCAACTGCGCGTGGCTGGAGTGCGAGCAGCAGACCTGAAGGGCTATCAATTCTCACGTAACGATGTCGACGCCCGCGGCCTAGCCAATCAATACGCGCAGATTCTCGGGCAGACATTTACGCACGAGATGAAGCCGCTCGAAGTCGAGATTCTTGTCGCCGAGGTTGGCACGACGAATGCCGACGATCGGCTCTTTCACATCTTGTACGACGGTACCGTAATCGACGATCAACACTTCAGCGTCCTAGGCGGCGACGCCGAGAACATCCTTGGGCGCCTCAAGACTGGATACACGGAGAATGGCAGTATCGAGCAGGCAATCCAGATTGCGGTTTCGTCTCTTGCAGGAAGCGATCGGCAACTAGGCGGCGAGGATCTAGAAGTGGCCGTTCTCGCACGCAACGGCAAGCGCAGGTGCTTCTCACGACTTTCCGACGATGTGGTTCGGCGACTGCTGAGCTGATGGATCGGCGCATATTCGGAATTGAAAACGAATACGGCGTCACCTGCACACTGAGAGGACAGCGACGCCTTAGCCCCGACGAAGTTTCGCGGTATTTGTTTCGCAAAGTCGTGTCCTGGGGACGCAGTTCGAATGTGTTTTTAGAGAACGGGGCAAGGCTCTATCTAGACGTTGGCTCACACCCCGAATACGCAACACCAGAGTGCGACTCGATCTATGACTGCGTCGTTCACGACAAGGCCGGCGAGCGCACTCTTGAAAAATTGATGGAAGGAGCCGAGCAACGCCTTCGCGACGAGGGCATTCGCGGCACTATTTTTCTCTTCAAGAACAACACCGATTCGGCAGGCAACTCGTATGGTTGCCACGAGAATTACCTCACCAACCGATCGAACGACAACGGTGACTACGGAGATGTTCTGATCCCGTTCCTAGTAACCCGGCAAATTTTCACTGGCGCCGGACATGTCTTGCAAACGGCACGCGGACCTATATTTGCGGTTTCCCAACGCGCCGAGCACATCTGGGAGGGCACGAGTTCGGCCACGACACGCAGCAGGCCGATCATCAATACCCGTGACGAGCCGCATGCCGACGCCGAAAAATATCGGCGACTGCACATCATTGTCGGTGATTCGAATATGAGCGAATACACGACTTTTCTTAAAATCGGTAGCACGGCGTGCATGCTGCGCATGATGGAGGATAAGTCTGTCAGCCTGCGCGACCTGAAGCTGGAAAACCCAATTCGGGCGATTCGTGACATCAGCCACGACATAACTTGCCGGCGCAAGGTGAGATTGGCATCCGGACGTGAGCTATCGGCTCTCGACGTGCAACGCGAATATCTCGATCGGGCGCTGAAGTACGCCGATACTAAGGGCTTCACCTCAATCGAGCAACGAGCCCTCGAGATGTGGGAGCACTGCGTTTCAACGATCGAAAATGATCCACTAAAACTCGCTACTGAAGTCGACTGGGTCATCAAGCACAACCTCATCGAATCTTTTAGATCTCGCCACTCTCTCGACCTGGATGATGCCAGAGTTGCCATGCTCGACTTGCAGTATCACGATATTCGACGCGATCGGGGTATTTTCTACAGACTGCAAGAGAGAGGCCTCGCTGACAGAATCTGCAATGAGGCCGATATCGAGAACGCTCTCATCGAGCCTCCCCAGACAACCCGTGCCAAGTTGCGAGGCGAATTCATTAAGAAGGCAAAATTGAGAAAGCGAGACTATACCGTCGACTGGGTGCACCTCAAACTCAATGACCAAGCGCAGAGAACCGTGATCTGCAAAGACCCCTTCAAATCGCGTGACGAGCGCGTGGAAAAATTGATCGCATCGCTTTAGCGAGCCTGTAACGCCATATCAACGGATACGGTATGGAGCGTGTCGGATCAGCAAATTTTTGAGTCAACCCCGGACAAAAAGGTCGCATCTGCGCTGCGCGACTGGGTTGTCGTCGTCATAATCGCCCTCGCCCTCGCCACCGTTATTCGAGTATTTGTTTTACAGCAGTTTTACATCTCCGGACCGAGCATGGAGACCACACTTTTTCAAGACAACAGGGTATTGGTCAGCAAGTTGTCCTATCGGCTTTTTGATATAAGTCGCGGCGACGTAGTCGTCTTCGATCGGGTAACAAAGGATGGTGGCACGGTACAGCACGACGATTTAATTAAGCGTGTGATCGGATTACCCGGCGACAAGATCGAAATAAAATCATGTGTCGTATTCATTAATGATCAGACCCTAATAGAGCCATATCTTAATGACCATGACCTCGGACAGCCGGCGCTCGAAGACCGCTGCCGAATTCCGATAATGGAGGCGCAGGTTGTGCCACTTGGCGACGTATTCGTAATGGGCGATAATCGGCCGCAGTCGTTCGACAGCCGAATGTTTGGGCCGATCGAAGAGAGCCTGATAGTTGGTCGCGCTTTCGTAATCGTGTGGCCACTATCGATGCTCAGATTTCTCTAGCCGTTGCTTAGTCGACCTCGCTCGCGTACGTGTCCATCATGCGATCGACCCAATCGCTATAAACGGCGTCGATGCCCATCCGATAGGCGCTCTGCAAGGCCGGTTCGTACTGCAGGTCCCAACTGAAAGCGGCAATGCCGAAGCGATGGAAGAGAGCCACGAGGCCGCCGTTCCAATCGGTGTTATGCATATTGCACGCATTAATTCCGCTCGCGCGGTGCGTCGCCGCGCGGCGCTCGGGTCCCTCCTTGATTCGTTCAAGTCGCGTCGAATCAACTAGCTGCGCCCCCTGCGTCCTGTCGCGCGCATCAAGCAGAACCTGCAATTTGTAATGACACAACCACAATCGCTCTAGCATCGCCGAGTCGTGGTTGCGAGTAATTGCCATCACGGCATCGAACGCCGTCAGGTCCTTTATGTCAAGGCTGAGCTGGTAGTCGGTGCCGCACTGGGCGAAGAGTTCGTCGATGGTCGGAATATGCGCGGGAAGCTGCGACCGGTTTAGTTCGATTATTGGTCGCGATCGCAGCCTGACCTTGGCGATGCCATCGTGATCGAGTACCGCCTGGCCGTCTTGTGTCATCCACACATCCGACTCAAGGCCGGTGGCGCCAAGCCGTAGTGCCAGGGAGAAAGCGGCAATCGTATTTTCGGGCGCGTGAGCTTTGGCCCCGCGGTGGGCAAAGGCGATTGGCGTCGGCAATAGTGAAGGTAGACGCTGCTGCACCGTTACATATTAGGTACGTTGCTTTAGAATGAGTGGCGATGTTCAACCTGTCAGGTACCGAGATTGTTTTCTTGTTGATCATCGGGTTGGTCGTGCTCGGGCCAGAGAAATTGCCGACGGCGTTGCGTAAGGCTGGAAGGCTTTACGGCGAGTTCAAGCGAATTACATCTGGCGCCGAATCCGAGTTTCGCACTACCTTCGCCGAGCCAATTCGTGAGATGCAAGCGACTGCAAACACCTACAAGTCGATCTTCAGCGACGCCGCTGGCGGAATTACTAACACTGCCAGAGAGATTGCCAAATCGGTTGAGGGCGAGTACAACAGCGCCGCCTCGCCAAGCGGCAAAGTCGACGCAAATCAGTCCGTGGAGAGTTCATCCGATGACAGCAACGTGGCGGGTGAGGATCTAGATTCAGCAGTCGACGAGCCGAGCAATGTGACAGATCTTCGCGACGATGTTGTAGAGGGGATTTAGTGGCCTTCGGAAGAATTAAGAAGGCACGAGGCGACGCCGAGAACATGTCGTTGGTGGCGCACCTTAGCGAGTTGCGAATGCGCCTAGTGCGAATTTTGCTCTCTGTCGCGCTCGGCGCCGTGGTCTTGCTCATCTTTTATGATCCGGTATTGCAATTTCTTACGCAGCCGTATCGCAACCTTTGCGCGCAACGACCCGATTTCAATTGCTCTGGTGCTCTATACGCGCTTGGGCCGATTGAGGGTTTGACTCAACGGATGCGCATCGCCGGTTATGGCGGGCTGATACTTTCGATTCCCGTAATTATGTGGCAGCTGTGGCGCTTCATTGTGCCGGCGCTAAACGCTAAGGAAAAGAAGTACAGCATTCCGTTCATCATTTCAACCGTCGTTTTGTTTCTGGCAGGTTCAGCGCTTGCCTACTGGACCCTCGACAAGGCTCTCGCATTCTTGATTTCGTGGTCTGGCAAGGATGTTATTGAGACCTACCAGATCTCAAAATACATCAGCCTCGTAGCGCTAATGATTCTCGCGTTCGGAGCCGGGTTTTTGTTACCAGTGTTAGTCGTTTTCTTACAACTCGTCGGCGTCGTCACGCCGCGCACACTCATGAAGCAATGGCGCTACTCAATTTTCGGTACATTTGTGATCGCGGCGGTAATCACACCCAGCGGAGACCCGATCAGCATGTTGGCGCTGGCAGTACCGATGACACTCTTGTTTATGTTGGCGATACTCGTCGGATATGTCGTCGAGCGCCGTCGAGCACGAAGCGTTGCATGACGTCAGCCAACCGTCAGGCGCTGACCGCGCATTACGGCTTCGATCTAGACACGTTTCAGGTCGCCGCGCTCGACGTTCTTGACCGCGGTGAGAGCGTGCTGGTCGCGGCGCCTACTGGTTCTGGCAAGACGGTCGTTGCCGAATATGCCGTGGCGGCCGCTCGTGCGAACGGACAACGGGCGTTTTACACGGCCCCGCTAAAGGCGTTATCGAATCAAAAATACAACGATTTGATCGCGCACTATGGAGCCGATGGTGTCGGTTTATTGACGGGGGACAACAGTGTCAACCCGACCGCCTCAATCGTGGTGATGACTACGGAGGTTTTGCGCAACATGATCTACGCCGACTCTCACGCTCTCGACAATCTCGGAGTGGTCGTGCTCGACGAGGTCCACTTCTTGCAGGATGCGTACCGCGGCCCGGTTTGGGAAGAGGTAATTATTCATCTCGAGCCGACCGTACAGCTCGTTTGTTTGTCAGCGACGGTCTCTAACGCCGATGAGGTGGCAGAGTGGTTGACCACCGTGCGCGGACCAACGCGTGCAATTGTTGAGGAGACTCGGCCGGTTGAACTTATTAACCACATTGTAATTGGCGACAAGGCAACCGACCGGGTAGAGATGTACGACACAATCGTCGGCGACAAGGCCAATCCAGCGGTCGAGCGGCTCGAGCAAGGCGCCAGTCGCAATAACTTCGGCTCAAAGCCAAAGGCTCGCGGTGGGCTACCGCAGCAGCGCTCGCGGTTATTCGCCCCTTCCCGCATTGACGTAGTCGGTTTACTCACAAGTCGCGACCTACTGCCGGCGATATTTTTCATTTTCAGCCGCAACCAGTGCAACGAGGCCGCGGCGGCCTGCCTCAAGTACGGCAAAATATTTACGAGCACTGCAGAACAAAAAGAGATCGCGGCGATGATCGACGAGCGTCTTGACCTCTTCAGTGACGACGACTTGGCGGTGCTCGATTTTTCACAGTTCGCGAACCAACTTGAGGCCGGCATCGCCACCCATCACGCCGGAATGGTGCCCACCTTTAAGGAGATCGTAGAGGCCTGTTTTGTGCGCGGGCTGGTCAAGGTCGTGTTCGCCACAGAGACACTCGCCGTCGGCATCAACATGCCCGCACGCGCCGTAGTAATCGACAAGATGACCAAATTTACCGGCGAGAGTCATCAGACACTTAAACCGTCGGAATACACGCAGCTCACCGGCCGCGCCGGGCGACGAGGACTCGACAGAGTGGGTCACGCCTTAGTGTTGTGGAACCCCTTCGTCGCCTTCGAAACGGTCGCAACTCTGGCTCTCAGCAGGTCTTTCAAATTAACTTCTGCATTCAGACCTACATATAACATGGCGGCTAACCTCATTCAGACCACATCTCAAGTGGAGGCCCGCCACCTCCTCAACTTGTCGTTTGCGCAGTTTCAGGCCAACCGTGAAGTAGTCGAGGTGCAAGCGCGAATTTCGCGCCGAACTCGAGAGCGCGATCGCCTGCGTCAGCAATCTGTCAGCGAGTACGGGGATATCGACGAGTACAGAGCAAGAAACTCGACGGCCCGTGTGCCCGAGCACGTCGAGTCTTCACTCGGAGAATTGCGCCCCGGAGATGTGATCATGATTCGCAAGGGCTCGACAGAACAGCGCGCCGTCGTGCTGAGCACTGCGCAGCGCAATACTGGTACCCGGCTCATTGTCATTACCGCCGATAAGGTGGTGGTCGCACTTTCGTCGGGGGACTTCGCGGCGCCGATTTTGACGCTCACTCGAATTGATCTCCCGACACCGTTTGCACCGACCAGCGCGAAATTCCTGCGCGAGGCGGCCGTGTTACTGGCAAATGTCCGAGTGAATTCGCGCGGCGCGAAGCGACATGCCTCATCAGCGAGGCAAGACGGCGGCGATCACCCTGTATCACAGGACCCCGACTTGCGTCACAAGCTAACCGCCGCAAGCTCGGCCGACCGAATTGACCGCGAGTTGAGCCAGTTGCAAAAGCGCGTAGATCACTCGGCGCAATCGGTGAGCCGCCGCTTTGACGACGTTGTCAGTCACATGGAGGAGTGGGGTTACGTTTCGCAGTGGTCACTCACGCAGAGGGGGAGTACTCTGGCGAGATTGTTTCACGAGTCTGACATGTTGATTTCCGAAGTCGTGGTCAACAATCTATTCGAGTTACTAGACCCGCCGAGCATCGCCGCGTTGGCGAGTGTGTTCGTCTACGAGCATCGCAGTAGCGAACCGGCACCCAAGCCGCACTTTCCGAGCCCGATGCTGAAGAGTAGATGGCGCGAAATTTCTCTTATCAGCGATCGTCTTATTACAGCGGAAGAGGCCCGTGGAATCCAGCCGCACCGAAGTCCAGACCCCGGGTTCATCGCGACGACATTTGCTTGGGCCAGCGGTAGCGATCTCTTTGATATTTTAGATAACGAGGATCTGACCGCCGGCGACTTTGTGCGCACGATGAAGCAATTGATCGACCTCCTACGCCAACTCGCCCAGGTGGCGACCACAGAGATCGGACAACGCAACGCCACCCAAGCCAGCGAACTGCTGTTTCGGGGCGTAGTTGCCGCCTCGAGCTCAATCGGGACGGCGACAAAGTAGGCGGCGTGTCGAGATCTTCACCGAGATTTCTGATGGCCCCCCAAATCCGCGGATGAACATCGACAGACTCCTATGATTACGCGCTGTGACCGTATACATTCCGGAGACGTATTCGGCTAGCGAGGCCGAGGTACTCAAGCGCTATTTCACCAATCTCGACGCTCCTGTTTTCGCGCTCGTCAACTTGCCGGAGGTAGTCAAGGGCGCGTTGTTCGCGAGGTATAGCCGCAGTGCCAAAAGCCTGCGGAGACTCTTTTTGGAAGAGTTCGTCGGCGATCTCGATCTAACGGGCGACAAAAGCGTCGACGCAACCGTCGGCGTATCTCACGCCGAGTCGTTGTACGAGAAGATTTTTGTCGAGTACGGCGACGACTCGGTGGCTCAGCTCGGCGGCGTGCATCTGGCGTGCGAACAGGCATCCAACCTATTAACTAAAATTTTGGAATGGGGACGCCTGATGAGCTACCTCGAACAGAGCACGAGGTACATCAACTACGACTCACGACTCGGCGGTCGCTATCGGTACTACAGGGATCCCGAAGTATTGATGGGACCATTCGGAACTCGCTATGTCGGCGACATGGACCGAATGTTCGACACCTACAGCACGCTCGTAGAGGGGGTCACGGAACACGTACGCAAGAGCATCCAGCGCAGCCCAAATGATTCTGACTTTGTCTTTCGCCAAGCCACTCGAGCCAAAGGGCTCGACGCGGTCCGCGGCGTTTTGCCCGCCTCGGCATTGTCGAACGTTGGGATTTTTGGCACGGGCCAGGCCTTTGAGGCGCTGTTGCTGCGAATGCGCGCCCATAGGCTTCCCGAAGCGCGCCAGTACGCGGACATGATGTTGCTCGAGTTGCGCAAGGTAATACCGAGTTTCCTGCGTCGAGTTGACATACCCGAGCGCGGCGGCAAATGGAGCGAATACCTCGAAGAAAATTCCAGTAACACGATGCACCTTGTCGACGAATTGTTCGGTGGCCTCGAGGCACAGCATGCTCCAGAAGTAACACTTGTCGATTTCGACCCTGACGGCGAAGACAAGTTGCTCGCCGCGATCTGCTATTCGCAAAGTCATCTGCCGGAGGCACAACTCATCGACCGTGTTCGTAGGTTAGATCATTCTCAGCGAGTCGCGCTGATTAGTGCCTACGTTGGTAATCGCGAAAATCGCCGCCATCGGCCGGGTCGGGCCTTTGAGCGCATCGACTACCGCTTTGATGTGCTGGGAGACTACGGCGCCTTTCGAGATTTACAGCGCCATCGACTGCTGACGATCGAGTGGCAACGACTGGCTCCAGACCACGGGTACGTGATCCCAGATTTGGTGGAAGCGGCCGGGCTCAAGGATGTTTTCGACGAGACCATGCATCGCTCCGCAACCCTTTATGATGCGCTGCGCCCCGAGTATCCAGAGCAGGCCGCATACGCCGTCGCGATGGCCTTTCGCCTGCGTTACATCATGC
>JAYTUM010000036.1:0-2466 GCA_043744575.1 Acidimicrobiales bacterium
GTGCGGTCCATCTTGTTGATGAAGCACATGCGGGGAACGCGGTATTTGTTGGCCTGGCGCCACACGGTCTCGGTCTGTGGCTCAACGCCTGCGACCGAGTCGAACACGGCGACTGCGCCGTCAAGCACGCGCAATGAGCGCTCTACTTCAATTGTGAAGTCAACGTGGCCTGGTGTGTCAATGATGTTGATGCGGTGATCGCGCCAGAACGCCGTGGTGGCAGCCGAAGTAATCGTGATACCGCGCTCTTGCTCTTGGGCCATGTGGTCCATAACCGCGGCGCCTTCGTGCACTTCGCCGATCTTGTACGTCTTGCCGGTGTAATAGAGCACACGCTCGGTGGTGGTGGTCTTACCAGCATCAATGTGCGCCATGATGCCGATGTTGCGATAACGATCTAAAGGATAAGCACGGTTTGCCATGAGGGGGTCTTTCTTAAACTTCTGAGCCGGCTACCAGCGGTAGTGAGCGAAGGCCTTGTTTGATTCGGCCATCTTTTGCATGTCATCGCGCTTCTTCATTGACGCGCCCAAGCCATTGGACGCATCCATAATTTCATTGGCGAGACACTCGGCCATCGTCTTTTCGCGACGCTTGCGGGCGTTTTCTACAACCCAGCGAATTGCAAGTGTTGTGGCGCGACGGGGACGAACTTCTACTGGCACCTGATATGTAGCGCCACCGACGCGGCGGCTGCGAACTTCTAGCGGCGGCTTGACATTGTCGATCGCGCGCTTGACCGTTGTCAGCGCCTCGCTGCCTGTCTTTGTCTCGACGGCCTTCATGGCGTCGTAGACGATGCTCTCGGCAACACTCTTCTTGCCGTCGAGCATCACTTTGTTGAGAAGTTGTGTGACCAAAACCGAACGGTAAACCGGGTCGGCGACCATTTCGCGACGGACTGCTGGGCCTTTACGTGACATGTTGAGTTACCGGTTTCTTTCTTACTTCTTCTTGGCGCCGTAGCGACTGCGGGATTGTTTGCGATCTTTTACGCCGGCGGCATCGAGTGCGCCGCGGATTACCTTGTAACGAACACCTGGCAGGTCGCGTACACGACCACCGCGAACTAGAACGATGGAGTGCTCCTGCAGGTTGTGGCCTTCGCCAGGAATGTAGGCGGTGATTTCGACGCCGCTCGTTAAACGCACGCGGGCAACTTTGCGCAGCGCCGAGTTTGGCTTCTTTGGAGTTGTCGTGAATACGCGCGTGCACACGCCGCGGCGCTGGGGTGAGCCCTTGAGCGCCGGTGTCTTAGTCTTCGTCGACTTTGTGCTTCGGCCCTGTCGGACCAACTGCTGAATTGTAGGCACGCGGTTTCCTTTATCGGTTTGAACTTGTTGAGCGAGTAGAACTACTGAAACTTGCGATTCGGGCTCATCGGACAGACCGACAAACCCTTTTAATCAGAAGAGAAATACTACGGCTGAGGCACTCCCTACGGCAACCTGCCGGAGGCGAGAAACCCCAACCGTCATAACAATTTCGAAGTTATTGAGCCGCTTCGGCGTCAGAATCGGTGCCACCCGAAACATATGTGCCGTGCAGGCTCGCCAAGAACGTCGCCGGATCTTCCTCATCCTCGCTCGAGTAATAGGCCATTGGCACGTAGTCCGGGGCGCTGACATCAAACAAGTTGTAGCGATCCATACCTGAACCGGCAGGGATCAACTTACCGATGATGATGTTTTCCTTGAGGCCCACGAGATTGTCCGACTTGCCGTCGATGGCGGCTTCGGTGAGTACTCGTGTTGTTTCTTGGAAAGATGCTGCCGACAGCCATGACTCGGTGGCAAGCGAAGCCTTCGTGATACCCATCAATTCTGGACGACCCTCGGCTGGGCGCTTGCCCTCTTCGACCATGCGACGGTTTGTGTCGCGGAAGATTTTTGCATCCGAACGCTCGCCCGGCAAGAAACCACTGTCGCCTGGCTCTTGCACACCGACGCGGCGCGTCATCTGACGAACGATTAGTTCGATGTGCTTGTCGTGAATCGATACACCCTGGTCGCGGTACACCTTTTGAACTTCTTCTACGAGGTACACCTGAGTCTCGCGTGGTCCCTTGATCTCCATCAATTCTTTTGGATCGAGGGGGCCTTCGGTGAAGCGCTCGCCAGCCAGAATGTCTTGGCCATCTTTGATGATCAAGCGGCTGCCAGTTGGCAGGATCGTTTCGTGCTCGACACCTTCATCGTCGATGACTTTGACAGGGATTCCCTTGCCATCGTCCTCGAGAATACGAACCACACCATTGGCTTTGGCGAGACGCGCTGAGCCACGAGGGTTGCGGGCCTCGAACAGTTCAACGACGCGCGGCAAACCGCCAGCGATGTCTTTACCAGCAACACCTCCAGTATGGAATGTACGCATAGTCAACTGAGTACCAGGCTCACCGATCGACTGGGCGGCGATAACGCCTACTGCCTCACCCAACTCGATCGACTTACCGGTTGCCAACGAGCG
>JAYTUM010000037.1:0-9513 GCA_043744575.1 Acidimicrobiales bacterium
TGAGCAATTTGGGTGCCGAAATCGATGACGTGCGGGCGACTCTCAAGAGCGTCGAGGTATTCGGGGAATGACACCCAGCCCCACTGCAATCCTTCGACCATCGCTGACCCAGGAATGTCTTCAACGCCTTCCATCAGATCGATCAACCACTCGTGGCGCTCGGGCATCGCGGGGGCAAAACCGACACCGCAGTTTCCCATTACGACAGTGGTGACTCCGTGCCAGCTGCTCGGAGTCATCCACGGATCCCATGTCGCTTGCGCGTCGTAATGAGTGTGCACGTCGACCCAGCCTGGTGTAAGCAACAGACCATCGGCATCGATGACGCGATGGGCGTGCGCGGTGTTGATCGAGCCCGATGCCGCGACTTCGGTGATCTTGCCGTCGACAAATGAAACATCGGATTGCTTTGCGGGCTGACCGCTGCCATCGACGAGAGTGGCGCCGGTGATTACAGTCTTCTTCTCTGTTCTAGACCCCATGAGGGAAAGTCTAATTACCTATTAGACGCAGCGATTACGCAGAATGCCGACGCCCTCGAGGGAGGTGACGATCTCGTCGCCGCGCTTGAGATACACAGGCGGCTTGCAGCCATGGCCGACGCCGGCCGGGGTGCCCGTGTAAATAATGTCCCCAGAAAAAAGTTCGCAGATGCTCGATAGGTACGAGACGATCTGAGCCGCGTCAAAAATCATGTCGTCGGTGGATGTCTGTTGGCGAATTTCGCCGTTTACAGTGCAGGTCATGCGTAGCGCGTCGCGCGATTTGTTCTCGCTCATGTCGCAAACCCACGGGCCAATCGGGGCGAAGCCCTTGCGGCTCTTGCCGAGGCTGAATTGCGGCGGCACTCCCGAGTACTGCAGTGCGCGATCTGAGATGTCTTGGCCCGCGCAAAGCCCCGCTATGTGCTCCCATGCCGACGATTCGGCGATGTCGCGCCCGCCGATGGCGATGATGATCACGGTTTCCGCCTCGTAGTCGCAGGTCTCGCCGACGATCGGGATATCGCCAGCCGGCGTGTTCAGCGCGCTCTCGAACTTGGCAAAGGTGAGCGGCGTGGCTGGCAGCGGCGAGCCCATCTCGATGGCGTGCGCCTTGTAGTTAAGGCCAACTGCGAACATCTGTCGCGGCCGCGGCACTGGGCAATCAAGCGTGGCGATGTCGGCGCGACCCAAAACCTCCGCATCGCCAATTGTGCGGCTGAAGTCACGCAACTCGCCCCAGCGCAAAATACATTCCATTGGGTCGCTAGAAAACTTCCCGTTGCTGGCCTGCCCGATATCAACGAGCAAGTCTTGGTCCGTTACGACCAACTGGGCGCGACCGTTAAGTGAGGCGAGGCGCAAGGTCATTCTTCGCCAAGTTGCTAAACGCGGTTGCGGGCCTGGCGGCGCTGTGCCGAGGCCTTGGCTCGTGCTTCGTTTTCCTTTTCTTTGCGCGCCTTGCGGGCCAGACGCTTGGCTTCTTGCTCGGCAGAGTCGGCATCGTTAAAACGCAGCGGCGAAATAATTGGCGCAATCACCGGCAACGCGAAACGCTCATCGGTGGCGATCAACTTTTTGAAACCGGCGAGCGACAACGAATACTGCACGACCATCAGGCGCACGGCGTCCAATCCAAATTTTTCGATGAGCTCTGGGATCACGTCTTGTAGGTCGGCGAGGTTGGGGTCGTCGGAAGTCGTGCCAAGAGCGTCGATGCAGGCTTCAGTGCACGGCTCGCTGAGCAAGATACCCGTGTCGAGGTGGGTCATGCGCGCGCTCATCGCGGCGCGAATTGTTGCGGCGATCGTTGAACTGTCAGTGAATGCGCCGGCCGGTAAAGCAAGCGACTTGGCCAGCGGGTCGCGCAGTTTTTCTGGGAGGGCCGTGGCCAGCTCGGAGATCGATTCGTCACTGATCGTCGAAAATAGCGAGGCATATCGGCGCTCGATGAGGATGTGTTCGCGGGAGGTGCTGACGGCCATTGTGCTTCTTTCGACTCTCTAGTTTACAGAATCCTTCAGTGTGTCACGAGTGCCTGCATTTCGTGCACCACCATTTGGTGTGAAGACCAATAGGTGTGATCACCGAATGAGCCGCTCAGGCCAATATTTGACTTCCATTCGACGTGCCACTCGACTCCAAGTTGTGCGGGGAACGCCCCGCTGGGGTGCATTGCCGATGAATGACGATAGGTGTACATGCACTCAGATTCGCGGAAGTCGCCGTAAAAACTAAACCACCAGCTGCCCGGACCATCGCAAGTCACAATGCCGCTGCCGAGGTCGCCATCGCCCGGATTAAAGTGCAATTTTGTCGGCGTGGCGGTGACCGTGACTCTCACGAGGGTCTCTCCGATCGGAGCGCTGACCTCCATTTTCAGCGCGTACCAGACAACCGGGTTGACCCAGAACCATGTTCCGATGCTGACGACGCCGCGGCGGGCTGGCGGAGCGAATTCGCCCAGCAGTGCCGGGATGTTGTCGTACATAATGGTGCTGGCCTCGGTGGCGAGTGTCTGTGTCGAAATATTTGGAATCCAGTGATAGGTGGTTGGCGGTGTGCGGTCTTGGCATGTGTAGTCGTACAACTGATATTTGATCGAACCAATCACCTTGAAGACGGCGCCACCCGAACCAAATATCGCGTCGTAGGGGATCGACGGCGACCACTCGCAGTCAACGCCGTTCGAACCTGCGCCGCCGGGCGGTGTGCCAATCTGAATGCCCGCCATAATTCGCGAGCCGACAATCGAAGCGCTGATGTCGATGGTATGGCGGTCAGCGTTTTCGTCGGCGAGCGCGGGGCGAGGCAATGGCGCAGTGTTGACGATGCCCATCATCAGGCTGCTGGCAAAAAACAATCTTAAGAATTGAAACCGCATATGTCCTCCCAGGATGTGGCGTCGTGCGGGGTGCTGCCCGCCCATTTCCATCTGCCTTCGTCGAGATACAGCGTCCATGTCGTGTGTGTCGATACGATGTCGTCGTCGAAGATGATGTCATCTCTGGTGGTGTTTGACTGACCCGAATCGAACACCACCAGAGAATCAAAAAGACATGTGTGAACTAGAGCGCTAGTTGTGCCGATTTTTTCGATGCTGTCGATACGAATTTTGTACTTTCCTGCACCCGGGCGGGTCGCCAGATTCGCTTCGACGCGTATTTTGATCTTTTCGATCATGTAAACGCGGTAGCCGGTGTCCGGTGCGGTGATCCTGGCAATCGGGCAAATTTTCGGCGTGCGCCCACACTGCAACATAATGTTGGTGTTCTCAACGAAGTCGTCGGCGATCTTTTGCAAGTCGCCGAAGCCCTGTTGCAGCGGGGCGCTAGTTTGCGGCGCAGGTGCGCTCGCATCGGGGGAATTCGCGTGTGGCGCCGTTGCCATTGCCGAACGCTTTTCGTTGATCTTGAACTCGATCGCCGCCTTGGCTCTTGCATCTAGCTCAGCACCGTTGAATCTCAGTGTGTCGGATTGTCGCGCACATGAACTCGCGCTAGCTGCTAGGCAAATAATTAGAAACTTAGAAAGGGTCGTGCCCTTAATTGCAAATATTCGTCTCATAAGTGCCCCTCCGCCGAGAGCCAAATTGACTGTTTCATTTTAAATTGAATGCTGCGCCCGATAATTACACCGGCGACCATGTTGCTCCAAATTGGCCTTGTAACTACAACGCTGGGTTTCTAGGCGGTAGAATCAATAATCCCCAAAATGACCCAACAGCACCCCGACCTCGCCGCCGAACAGGCCTACATCGATCACGCTTACGCGTGCCTTGAGCGCAGCAAGACCGACGCCTGGCGCATACGTGACCTGAACGAGGCCAGCATGGGCGGAACATATCAGGCCCGATTTGAACGCAACGCCTTTGATGAGCAGCTACACAAGCGTTTAACTCAACTTGATCTCGGCGACGCGGCACTGGTGTTTGGCCGCATCGACAAGTTTGCTGAGACCCCGGAGGGTGTCGAGAGTTTTCACATCGGCCGCCTCGCCGTCGCCGATCTCAAACGCGAACCAGTGGTTGTCGACTGGCGCGCACCCATTGCCGAGCCGTTTTATCGCGCCACCGGCCGCGAGCAGATGGGATTGGCGCGCCGGCGCCACTTCTCGGTTCACGGGCACGAGTTGCTCGGTATCGAAGATGAATTATTCGGCGATGGTCACCTCGGCGTCGGTCACGACGAGGGTCTCGACGGCAACACTTCTGGCTCCGTTCAACAGTTGGGCACGGGGTTGCGTGGGTACAGCACCTTGCTTTCGGCCTTAGCTCGCGGGCGCACCGGTCAACTCGGCGACATCGTGGCCACGATTCAGGCCGAGCAAGATCAGATCATTCGCGCCCCGCAGAGTGGCGTGATGGTTGTACAGGGAGGGCCTGGCACTGGCAAAACGGTTGTTGCATTGCACCGCGCCGCATACCTTCTATATACATATCGTTTTCCGCTCGAAGATCAGGGGGTTCTCGTGATCGGCCCGAACCGCGTGTTCTTGCGCTATATCGACCGAGTCTTGCCCTCACTCGGCGAAGCCGGGGTTTCACAAGTAGTTCTCGCCGATTTGGTGCCGGGACATCGCTTTGGACGACCCGAAACGGCGAAGGTCGCAACCATTAAGGGTGACATCCGCATGGTCAAGGTGCTCGCCAAGGCGGTGACAGATCGCCAGCGACCGTTGCGCGAAGACTTGTCGCTCGCATTTGGCGCCGGGTACTTGCGACTCTCGGTAAAAGAGTCGGCACGAATCGTACGCGAGGCGCGCCGCCGCTACCGTCGTCACAACGCCGCGCATCGTTGGGTCGAAACCGAAGTTATTCAGGTGATGGCCACACATAGTCGTAACCCCAACGTCGATAAAGAAGTAGATATCGAGCAGCTGCGCGAATCATTGCGCGATACCGAAGCCTTCCGCGCGGCAATGCTGCGAATGTGGCCGGTGTTGACGCCGACAGAGTTGTTGCACGACTTGTACGGATCAAGGGCGCTGTTGAGAATCGCCTCAGATGGTGTGCTGCGGAACGACGAACACGAGGAGTTGTTTCGCGAGCGCAGCGAAACGGCCGCCGAAGCGCAGTGGGGCGATGGCGATGTCGCGCTGATCGACGAAGCGCACTCGCTAATTGGTCCGCGCCCGCGCAGGAGTGGTCGGATTCACGAGTCGGACGAAATGCGCCTGTTCGGTCACATCATCATTGACGAAGTGCAAGACATGACGCTGATGCAACTGCGCATGGCCACGCGTAGGTCGCTTAGTGGGGCGATGACCGTCGTTGGCGATTTGGCCCAGGCCACGGGGGCGTTCGCCGCGCGCGAATGGTCTGACATATTGCAACACTTGCCAAATAAGCGCGAGCCAAAGGTAATTGGTCTCTCGGTCGGATACCGCATCCCTGCCCAACTAATGAAGCTAGCTGATCGCGTAATGCTGGCCGCGGCGCCGTCGTTGCGACCTCCGCAATCGGTGCGCCAGGGCGACTTCGGCCCGCTAATCGTTCGGGCATCGTCGGCGGAGCTGATGTTTGCACAAGTAGTGACCCAAACTCGCCAGATTCTCGAAGACGTCGGCAATGGCAACATTGCAGTCATCTGTCCGGACGAATTGGCCGATGTCGTTTCTGCCGCGTTGACGAAGGCAGGTGTTACGCACGGACGCGCCAACAACACGGCGCTCGACACCCGCGTCACCGTCGTGCCAGTGAGCCTGATCAAAGGCCTCGAGCTAGATGGCGTTGTTGTTGTCGAGCCGGCGACGATTGTTGCCGCCCAGCAATACGGACTGCGTGCTTTGTATGTGGCGTTAACGCGCGCGACACAGCGCCTCACCGTCGTGCACAGCCTTGAACTTCCGCCGGCGATGATCGCCTAATTGTTAGGAATTGACTCGTCGAGCAGTAACAAAAATCTGAGAGCCTTGTCGCCGTCGGCTGGGCGATTGCGCTCGACCGCGGTGTGCAGGAGATCGATCATTCGCTGCAAATCTTCGAGAGTTTGATCGCCGAGATCTTGGGCGAGCGGGCGCAGCGCGACCCAGGTGGCGTCGATGCTGGCGAGGTGCTGCCTGGCGCCAGCCGTGTCGGCCTTGTTCATAGCAATTCCTAATTCGGATGTCTCAGCAACTACCGCGTCAAAAAGTTGGCGCACCGAGCCGCTCGGGATGGTGGTTGGCGCGACGTCGAGGCTGGTAGCAACGGAGTCAATGACTTTCGTGGCGCACGAACTCAAGGACAATGCTCCGGTGACGCATAGGGCACACAGTGTCAGCCTGACTCGATAGAAACGCATAATAAATACAACTCCAAAACTTCGGTGCATCTCGGGGATTGCTTGGCCTTCAGGCTATGACAAAAATTCGTTCGCTAATGAAGGCGTCGACGGTTACGTTGGTGCCCTCGATAGCGACAGTGCATGAACCGTCTGGATGCAATTCGACAACGGTGCCAGTGACGCCCGGCAGAAAGTTTGACTTCTGCAGAAAATCGAGCGCACCGCTCTTGGCCTCGATCTCTTCAATGATTCTCGAAACCTCAAACGAAGTCCCGACGCCGATGTTTGCCAATGCTTCGTAATCGGGCTTGACGTATGCAGAGCCGGGGATTGGGTTGCCGTGCGGGCAAGTCGTCGGCATGTGCATCAGTTTGAACATTGCGTCTTCGACTTCTGGCGAGAGCACGTGCTCCCACTTGCAGGCCTCATGGTGGGCCAGCGACCACGAGAGACCCAGAGAGTCGGAGAGAAATCTCTCAGCGATGCGGTGTCGGCGCACAATCCTGGCGGCTAGGGCCTCACCCTTGTCGGTCAGGCTGATCTTGTTGGCAGCCAACGACACCAAGTTTTCCGACTCCATACGGTGAATCATCTCGGACACCGATGGGCGTGAAACATTGAGGCGTTCTGCGATGCGAGCTTGAATCACATCAAAATTGTCTTCGCGCAACTCGTAGATGCATTCGCAGTATTCTTCGAACGCCGGGTGATGTTCGGCCGTGAGCGTCATGAGCGAAGCCTACTCTTCGTATCTATTCGTATTCGTGGCTATTCGGCTGACCGACGCCGCGCAGGCCCGCCCATAACAAGTCGGCTACCTGCTTGCCGAGAACCGTTGGGTCAAACGAAGCCCCACTTTTTAAAACGTGGCGGGCGACACCTTCAGATGCGCCGACTACACCGTGGGCGAGTGTACGCAGGTGCTGCGCATCTAGATCGACCGCGATCAGCGGGGCAATCGCCTCTGCCGTGCTGTCGACAACGCGCAGCACGGCCGCCGCAAACTCTTCGTCGTTACGCGTGCCGCTGTCGAACAAAAAGCGAAACGCGTTCTGATCTTCGTACACCCACCTAAAAAACGCGATAGTGCCCTGCTCGGCCTGGGTGCGACCGTCTGTCGCCTCGCTGGTGGCCTTGGTGATGGCGTTGATCATCCGCGCGCCGACTTCGTCTATCAGCGCAAGGTACAGCGCGCGCTTCGAGGCGAAGTGCTGGTACACCACTGGCTTTGTCACGCCCGCCAACTCGGCGATATCGTTCATTGACGACTCGTGGTAGCCCCTGGTCGCGAATACGGTGAGCGCGACGTCAAGGATTTGCTCCTTGCGCTCAGATGCTGGCAGCCGCAATGACATGAAGCAATGACGGTACTCACCGTGAGGCGAGCATTGCTACAGAATTGCATAACATCTTATAAATCGCTGTACTAGACGCCGTTCTTGCGGTCTTCTCGGTCTGCCGCCTTAACGGCGTAGCCCAGCACGATCGCTGGGGCAAGGAGAACCGAGCCGATCATCAGCGACAACGTGCCGATTTGCCCGACGAGCGGCGTGAAGCGCCACGACAGCCCGACCGCAACCGCCGTGATCGAAACCAAGAAGCACAGGTATCCAATGCGCTTTGCAAAGTTTGTCCACTTCGAAATTATCTCGCGGCGGTTCCTTACCGGGTCGCCGCGCGAGAATTCGTTCGCGGACGGATCGTGGTCTTTAGCGGCGGAAGTCATAAAGTCGTCTCTATGGTAGGTGGGATTCGGGCATGAGCGACATTGGCGGCGAGACAAGTGCGAAGTTGAATGTTGAGTGGCGCCACGCCGTAAAGATCCTGACCATTGAGCGGCCAGAGCGTCGCAACGCCGTAGACCTCGAGACGCTGCAACTTATCCGCGCCGAGCAATTGAGCGTTATCGAAGAGGGCGGGCGAGCAATGGTAATTACGGGCGCCAGCCCAGCGTTTTGCTCGGGAGCAGATTTGTCTGGCGTGCGCGAAGACGAATTTTCTGCAGCGCTTCAAGAAGTTCTCGTCGGATTCACACAGTTGCCAATCACTACTATCGCCGCCATCGACGGTCCCGCACTTGGTGCCGGCGCGCAGATCGCCGCCGCCTGCGATATTCGCGTGGCTACCGCAGAGAGCGTCATCGGAGTGCCAGCTGCAAAACTTGGGCTGGCAGTAAATCACTGGACAATCGAAAGGCTCGTTCGTGAATTTTCTTGGCCCGTGGCGAGGGCGATGCTCTTGACTGCCAAGTCGTACACGGGTGAACAACTCGCGCAGGTAGGTTCGATACACCATGTCGGCGACCTTTGGGTTGCGCTGCAATGGGCGCACGAGATTTCTCTTCTGGCACCGCTTACAATTGCCGGACACAAGCTCGCTCTCGAGGCTTCCTGCGGCCAAACACAAGTGAACGAATTGGTTGATTCGGCGCGAAGATTGGCGTGGGCGAGTAACGATGCAGCCGAGGGTCGTCTGGCGTTTTTTGAAAAGCGCCCACCAAATTTTCAGGGCTCATGACCTCGAGAAAAATTGTTGAGCTGGTCGATGCCGTAGTTGTTTACGGCGACTTTCCGGCGCTTGCCGGCGTTTCTTTGACCGTAAGCAAAGGCGAGATCGTGTTGCTGCAGGGACCAAATGGGGCGGGCAAGACAACTTTGTTGCGGGCGTGCGCAGGGTTGGTGCCAATCGTGCGTGGCACGGTGATGGTGCTCGGCAACGACCTGTGCGAGGATCGCCGCGCCGTTCGCCATCGAGTTGGCTTGCTTGGCCACAACAATGGATTATTCGGTGATCTAACGGTTCGCGAGAACGTTTCGTTCTGGGCGCAACTCGTCGGCGCCAGCAACTTAGAGGTCGACGCAGTTCTCGAACGCATGGGACTTAGTGGTCGACTTGCTGAAATTCGCGCGGCACATTTATCTGCTGGGCAGAAACGACGCTGCGCATTGGCCAACCTCGTTGTGCGCCGCGCCGAGTTGTGGTTGTTAGATGAGCCACACGCCGGGTTGGACGCCCAAGGCCGCGACGAACTTGATGAGACTTTGCGCCAGGCGGTCGCGTCTGGCGCGACTGTGATTATCGCCTCGCACGAACTCGAGCGCTCGCGCAAATTGGCGACGCGGATTGCCGCCGTGATCGGCGGACAAATTGCGGGCGGCCAGGATGGCGCATCATGACTAGTACTTCGACATGGAAAGTTGCGCGCGCGGTCGCCGCCAAAGACTTGCGTATCGAGATGCGCAGCCGCGTTGTCACGAATCAAATTG
>JAYTUM010000038.1:0-2453 GCA_043744575.1 Acidimicrobiales bacterium
AGTTCTATAACGGCGGAAAGTCGGCCGACGCGCTCGACAAATTGCTGCTTAGCATCGATGCTCGTCCGCTCATGGTTAGCAAAGACCGCACGGCGGTGACTCAGGGCGTTGCCTTCACCGCGATCGCGCAGGCGATGTATAGCGCTTCGCTGTGGCCACAACTTGAAGCTGCTCTGGCGGCGGCACAGAAAGGCGATGGCAGTGGCCTACTCGGTTTGTACGACGAGTACTACCAGCGCAATTCTGACGGCAGCTACGGCAATCAACTGGAAGCATTTCTCGCGATCTCTTGTCTCGACGATCCTGGCGCATCGTCTGTCGAGGAGGTTGCGGCAAGCGTAAAGATGTTTACCGATGCGGCGCCGCGGCTCGGCGCAAACTTTGCATACGGGTACGCGTGCACGAATTGGCCAGTGCCGCCCGCACAAAAAGTTAAAGTTACCGGAGTTGGTGCTGGGCCGATCGTCGTCGTCGGCACTACGGGCGACCCCGCAACGCCGCTGTCGGCGACGCGCAATATGGCCAAAGCACTAGAGCAGGGCATCTTGCTCGTCGTGGAAGCCGACCAGCACACTGGTTACGGCGCCAACAAGTGCATCGTCGATACCGTCGATGACTACCTGATCAAATTGACCAAGCCGACCAACGAATTGGTGTGCAAGTCGTAACCAGGACCCGCGTCCGCTGCTTATGCAAGGTTGACAATCTCTAACCACTCTGGGCTGAAGTAATCGACTTGGCCGTCAGGCATCAGCAATACCTTGGTGGGTTTGAGTTGCTCAACGAATTCCGTATCGTGGCTGACTAACACGATCGCGCCCTTCCATGATGCGAGTGAGTCGGCGACGGCCTGGCGTGATGGCGGGTCGAGGTTGTTGGTAGGTTCGTCGAGCAGCAGCAGATTGTTACGACCGACCATTAACATCGCCAGCGCGAGTTTTGTTTTTTCGCCGCCCGAAAGTGTCGCGGATTCTTGAAATACTTTGCCACCCGATAGGCCGAACATGCCGAGCATTCCGCGCAGTTGAGACTCGCTGAGGCCGAGCGAAACCGGCGCCGAACGGCGCATGTGATCGATGAGTGAGGCCTCGGGGTCGAGGTTGTCGTGTTCTTGGGCGAAATAGCCGACGCTGACATTGTGGCCAAACTCGTACTCGCCGTTTTCGGGTTTCGACTCGCCGGCGATTATTCGTAGGAGTGAGGTTTTTCCCGCGCCGTTCAACCCGAGCACAAGCAATCGCTCGCCGCGACCGAGATCGAAACTGACATCGTGGAAAATATCAGGACCACCATATGTTTTGCGCAAGCCGCGCGCGGTGAGCACTGTTACTCCACTAGACGGCGGCTCGGGGAAGCGAACCTTTAACTTGCGATCGCCCTCTGCTACCACGACGCGAACATCTTCGATACGGGCGATGCGCTTTTCGATGCTGTGCGCCATTGCGGCCTTGCTGGCCTTGGCACCGAAACGATCAACGACAGTTTGTAAGCGCGCGATTTCTTTGGTTTGCATGGCGGCCTTCTTGCTGGCGCGTGCCTCATCCCCCGCGCGAGAGGTTAGATACTGTGTATAAGTGCCGCGGTACTCTACGATCTCGCCGACGGATTCTTCCTGCGGTCGATCGAGATGTAAAACGCGTGTAATCGCCTCGTCGAGCAGTTCAAGGTCGTGACTGATTACCAAAAGTGCGCCCCGGTACTCCCGCAAGAAGTTAAGCAGCCACATCTTGGCGTCGATATCGAGGTGGTTGGTCGGCTCGTCAAGCAACAGAGTGTCGCTGCCGGCAAACAAGATTCGCGCGAGTTCGACGCGGCGACGCTCGCCACCCGATAGCACGCTAATGGCGAGATCGAGGCGCTCGGCATTGAGCCCTAGGCCAGCGCCAATCGATCGCGCTTCGCTTTCGGCGGCGTATCCGCCTTTGGATGTGAATTCGTCTTGGGCTCGACTGAACTTGGCGATGTTCGAATCTGTCGGCGCTTCTTCCATCGTCAGGCGCAACTTCTCGATGCGCACTAAATCGTCATCAATGTTGCGTCCCGACAACACGTGAGCGATCGCAGACTTCGTCTCGCGCGAACCAGGGATCTTCGGGTCTTGAGGCAAGTATCCGAACCCGCCCTTGCGCAACACCTTGCCGTCGTGCGGTTCGATCGCGCCGCCGAGAACCTTAAAGAGGCTTGTCTTGCCAGCGCCATTGCGACCCACGAGCCCAGCCTTGTCGCGGGGCATGACTGTAAACGACGCGTTTTCAACAACGAGTCGACCGCCGACCTCCACAGACAAACCCTGAACTTGCAGCACTTAGAACCTCACTGAAAAATTGGCGGAAGGGGCGGGATTTGAACCCGCGGTAGGCCTAAACCCACGACGGTTTTCGAGACCGTTCCATTCGTCCGCTCTGGCACCCTTCCGCCCCGCAGGCTAGCGGTGATTTTCCGCGGTCTGTCAT
>JAYTUM010000039.1:0-2450 GCA_043744575.1 Acidimicrobiales bacterium
CTGCCGACCAGCGAGAGCGTAGTCAGCACGATTGTGAACAGCGGTCGCGTGTGCGTTACAGAGTCGATTCCGAGACCGATCAATAAAAAAACGCCGGCAGTTAGTGCAATGTCGGGGCCGCGTCCGAGAGTGTCGTCGCCAGTTCCAAGACCAGACTTCTTTCCCGATTTCTTGGGTACGAATACCTTTTGTAATAATCCCACTGCACGCCCTAAATCAGCCAGCCGAGTGTCCCCCAAAAGGGTGTCTCGGACTCTTGTGAATACGGGTACAAACTAGACGGAATAAGGCTCAAACACCAATTCGCTAGTGCACTTGTGCAGTTAAATACTTTCGTCGCTGGCGCGGGTCAAACGGGGGTGGAAGATAGTGAACAGCGCGAGCAACAGCGCCGCCACGAGCAGCGGAGTGAAATTGGTCGAACCGGTGTTTAGCGCGGGGTACAACACGACGGCCGAGAGCAGGCCAGTCCAGGCCCACAAAATTACGACCGCGCGGCGCGGGCCGTGACCGAGAGCGATAAGGCGATGGTGCAGGTGACCACGGTCGGCCGTGGCGAGGCCCTGGCGATTGATGGTGCGGCGCAAGATCGCGAATAACACGTCGATGATCGGCACGCCGAGCACCAGCAGCGGGATAAACAGCGGCGCCAGAAAAAAGTACGTCTGACCGCTAAAGGCCTGCGACGTCGGGTCGGCGCGACCGCCGACAACGCTCGTCGAAGTCGCCATCAACAGACCGAGCACGAGCGCGCCGCTGTCACCCATGAAGATTCGCGCTGGGTTGAAGTTGAAGGGCAAGAACCCAACGCAGATGCCGACGGTAATGATTGCAATTAAGGGCCCGATATTGGGCTCGGCGAGCAAACCAAGATCGCCGAGGTGCTTGCTGTACACAAAAAATGCTGTCGCGGCGATGCCGACTATTCCTGCCGCCAAGCCATCGAGGCCGTCGATCAGATTGATGGCCTGCGTCATGCCCAACAACCACAGCACCGTGAATAGCGGGATCCAATCGTTCGAAAGCACGAACACATCGAGAAATGGCAAGCGGAAATAAAACATCGTCACGCCGAACCACACCAGGACGAGGGCAGACGCAATTACGCCGGTGACTTTCATCGGTGCAGATACTTCGCGAATGTCGTCGATGAAGCCCAGCGCAAAAATTACTCCGGCCGCAATCAGTACACCGACTATCTCGGAGTTTTTGTCAAATAACGGACCGAAACGATCCATCTTGCTGGCGAGTGCGAGCGCAACAACGAGGCCAATGAAAAACGCGATGCCGCCGACATCTGGTGTCGGCGTCGGGTGACTACGGCGCTCGTCCGGTTGGGCCATCCATCCGCGTTTACGCGCGACGATGGCGACGACCGGCGTGCTTATGGCGGTCGCGATTGCGGCGCCCGCGCCGACAATGAGATAGCCGCCGAGATCTACCACGCTATTTCGGGTAAACGGGAAACTTCGCGCATAGTGAGGCAACACTGTTGCGTACTCCGGAAACTGCAGTTGGGTTATTTCGTTCGCGCAAAGTCGTGGCAATGAATTGCGCGATCAACGCCATTTCTGGCTCGCGCATACCTTGAGTTGTCACCGATGGCGTACCTATGCGCACTCCAGAAGTCACGAACGGGCTGCGCGGATCGTTTGGAATGTTGTTCTTGTTCAGCGTAATTCCCGCACTATCCAGAACAAGTTGCGCCTCTTTGCCGGTTAGATCTGCATCGAACGGGCGCAAGTCGACGACCATCATGTGCGTGTCGGTGCCGCCCGATACGAGGCGAAAACCCTGATTGACAAGCGCTTCAGCCAGCGCTGCGGCATTGCGCACAATCTGGTGCGCGTACTCGCGAAAGCTCGGCTGCATCGCTTCGTGAAACGCCACAGCCTTGGCGGCGACGGCGTGCTCGAGCGGGCCACCCTGGCTGCCAGGGAACACGGCTTTGTCGATTGCGGCGGCGTGCTGTGCGCTGCTCAAAATGCAGCCGCCGCGCGGACCGCGCAAAGTCTTGTGAGTGGTGAAGGTAACCACGTCTGCGAACGGCACGGGGTTTGGGTGAGCGCCAGCCGCGACGAGGCCGGCGATGTGGGCGATGTCAAACATCATCAGCGCACCGACTTCGTCGGCGATGGCCTTGAACGGTTCTGGCTCTAGTCGGCGCGGATACGAGGTTGTGCCCGCGACGATCATCTTCGGGCTATGCTTTCGAGCCAGATCTCGAATTTGATCAAAGTCGAGGCGCTCATCGGTGTCGCTGACGCAAAACGATTTGAAGTTGTACAAGATGCCGCTCGCGTTCACGGGCGAACCGTGCGTGAGGTGGCCGCCGTGATCAAGGCTCAGTCCGAGCACTGTGTCGCCAGGCGACAACAGACCCAAGTACACCGCCATGTTGGCGCTAGCGCCAGAGTGTGGTTGGACGTTGGCGTGATCTGCACCAAACA
>JAYTUM010000040.1:0-9442 GCA_043744575.1 Acidimicrobiales bacterium
GAAGGCCGGCACCATGAACGGCACCGCGGCAGGGAAACGCAGCTTGAAGAGTGTCTGGCGCCAAGAAGCGGCGTAACTGTTCATCAACTCAAGCGACGATGATGGCACCGACGTAAGCCCTTTGAGCGTGCCCACCGAAACGGGGAAGAACGCCAAGAACGCGCCGAGGACAGCAGCCGACAGCCATCGCGGCCACTCAAAGCCGGCGATCTGCAGCTTGCCCCCCCAACTAACAACTAGCGGCGCGAGCGCAATTAATGGCACTGTCTGCGACAGCACTAAGTACGGCAGCAACCCGCGCTCGACGATTCGATACCGGGCCATCAACACTGCCAGCCCTACGCCGACACTCGCGCCGAGAATGAATCCGGCTGAAGATAGCCGCAGCGAGAACCACGCCCCCGCCAGCACCACGCTCCAAACCTTGCGATCCGACCCACGAAGCTCCGGCCTGCCGTAGCGGCTGAGCATGTCCCAAACGTGCGGCATTGCGTGATAGTTGGCTCGCGGCAAAATGCGCACGCCAAAGACTTGGCCGCCGTCTTGCGGGCCGACGAGCTTGTAGAACTCCCACAGGCCGGCAATCAGCGCCAGCGAAAGTACGAACATCGCGGCTCGCCAGGCGCTGCGCCGCAGCGAATTGATCATTCGTTGGCTTTTGCGTTGTCGGCAAATTTAGGCAGAATATCTCTGGCGTAAGCCTCAAGAGTCTGCTCTTTGCCGTCGTGTTGCAGGTAGATCGCGAACTGATCGACGCCCAGGTCTTGCAGCTGCTTGAGGCGGGCAATGTGCTCGGTGGTGTCGCCGAGAATACAGAATCTGTCGACAATCTCGTCGGGCACGAACGTCGTGTGCGTGTTACCTGCCTGGCCGTGCTGACTGTAGTCATAACCCTGGCGACCCTTGATGTAGTCGGTGAGCGCCCTGGGCACCGCGCTGTTTTCGCCGTAGCGCTCGACAATATCGGCGACGTGATTGCCGACCATGCCACCAAACCAGCGGCATTGATCGCGCATGTGCACCATGTCTGTACCGACATACGCGGGCGCGGCGACGCAGATCTTGACGCTCGCCGGGTCGCGGCCCGCATCGCTGGCGGCCTTGCGCACGGCGGCGATCGTCCACTCGGCGATGCTCAAGTCTGCAAGCTGTAAAATGAAACCGTCAGCGACCTCGCCCGTAAGCTGCAGGGCCTTTGGCCCGTACGCGGCGACCCAGATCTCGAGATCGCTCCCCGCAGCCCATGGAAACTGAATGGTCGAGCCGTTGTACTCGACTCCGCGACCGTTTCCGAGTTCGCGGATTACGTGAATGCTTTCGCGAAGTGTTGCCAGCGTCGTTGGCTTGCCTTTGGTTACCCGAACGGCCGAGTCCCCGCGGCCGATGCCGCACACAGTGCGGTTGCCGTACATCTCATTGAGTGTGGCGAACACGCTCGCAGTTACTGTCCAGTCGCGGGTCGCCGGGTTCGTGACCATCGGCCCGACAATTATATTTTTCGTCTCCGCCAAGATCGCACTGAAAATAACGTACGGCTCTTCCCACAAGATGTGGCTGTCGAAGGCCCAGACGTGTGAAAAGCCGAGTTCGTCAGCCCTCTTGGCAAGGTCGAGAACATCGCGCGCCGGCGGCGTGGTTTGCAGTACGACTCCGATGTCCATTTCCTCCCCCTCTAAGTAACTTAAAAAATTTAGCGGTTTTGCGGGAACCCTAAATCAACTGCCGAAGTGCGCGGGTCAGGCCAGCGCGACGTCACAACTTTGCCGCGCGTGTAAAAGTTGATTCCTTCTGGTCCGTACATGTGCTGGTCGCCGAACAGCGAAGCCTTCCAACCACCGAATGAGTAGTAGCTCACCGGCACAGGGATCGGCACATTAATGCCAACCATGCCGACGTTGACATCGTATTGAAACTGGCGGGCGACGCCGCCGTCGCGGGTGAAGATGGCTGTGCCGTTACCAAACTGGTTGTCGTTGATCGTGCGCAAGCCCTCTTCGTAACTCTTGACGCGCATTACTGTAAGCACTGGCCCGAAAATTTCTTCGTCGTAACACTTCATGCCCGGCTTAACGTTGTCGATGAGGCTCGGGTTCAAGAAATACCCAACTGCATCATCCCTGTCGGTACCGTCGATTACGACCTTGGCGCCTTCGGAGGCGGCGTTGGTTACATAAAGCGCAACCTTGTCGCGATGTTCGCGAGTGATTAGCGGGCCCATCTCGGCGGCTGGGTCTGTGCCCGGACCGACCTTGATGTTGGGCACACGACTCGCCAATTTCTCTACGAGCGCGTCGGCAATCGTGTCGACTGCGAGCACGACTGAGACCGCCATGCAACGCTCGCCGGCCGAACCATAGGCAGCGCTGACCGCGGCGTCGGCGGCCATGTCTAGATCGGCATCTGGCAGAACAAGCATGTGGTTCTTGGCACCGCCAAGAGCCTGCACGCGCTTGCCATTTTTTGTGCCCGTCTCGTAGACATATCGAGCGATCGGTGTCGAACCAACAAACGAAACGGCCGCGATGTCGGGGTGGTGGAGAATACGATCAACCGCAACCTTGTCGCCATGAACGACGTTAAACACGCCCTCCGGTACGCCGGCCTGGCGCAGCAGGTCGGCGATGAACATCGACGCCGATGGGTCCTTTTCGCTTGGCTTCAAGATGAATGTGTTGCCGCACATCAAAGCATTGGCGAACATCCACATCGGCACCATCGCCGGAAAATTGAAGGGAGTAATGCCAGCGACAACGCCAAGCGGCTGGCGAATTGAGTACACATCGACGCCGCCAGATGCCTGCTCCGAATATCCACCCTTCAACATCGCTGGAATCCCACAGGCAAACTCGATGTTCTCGAGACCTCGGGCCAACTCGCCAAGCGCGTCGCTTGGCACCTTGCCGTGCTCGAGAGTTAACAACGAGGCAATTTCTTTGCGGTTGGCGTCGACCAACTCGCGCATCCGAAACATGATCTCGGCGCGACGCGACAAGTTCGTAGCCCGCCACGCGGGTTGCGCGGCCTTGGCCGCGGCGACAACCATGTCGACTTCGGCGTCATCGGCGAAATCGACCTCGGCCTGCTGATCGCCAGTTGCCGGGTTATAAACCTTACCGCTCTTGCCGCTTTTGCCGGCGACGACCTTGTTGTTAACCCAATGACTGACTCGGTACATGATCTCTCCTGATTAGGTGGGGTGCGTTCAGTTTAGGTATTGGCAAAGGCCGCGCTTGACGAATCTGCCGTGACCTTTGCGACCAGAAAACGTATCGTTCTCGACAACGACCATGCCGCGAGAGAGAACGGTGTCAACTTTGCCGTCGATCTTGAAGCCCTCCCACGAAGAATGGTCCATGTTCATGTGATGCTTGTCGTTGATGCCGATCTTCGTCTTGCCGTTCGGATCCCACACCAAGATGTCGGCATCAGAGCCGGGGGCGATGATGCCCTTCTTGGGGTACATGCCGAACATTCGGGCCGGTGAGGTGCTGCAGGTCTCGACCCAGCGCTCAAGTGAGATGTTGCCGGTTACGACACCTTGATAAATGAGCTCCATGCGGTGCTCGACCGTGCCCATGCCGTTTGGAATCTTTGAGAAGTTGCCGATCCCGAGTTCCTTTTGATCTTTCATGCAAAACGGGCAGTGGTCGGTGCTGACTACGGCGAGTTCGTTCATGCGCAGGCCCTTCCACAGGTCGCCGTGGTTATCGTGCTTGTCGTGCTTGCTGCGAATTGGAGGCGAGCAGACGAACTTGGCGCCTTCGAAGCCAGGCTGCGCTAGGTGATCTTCAAGCGTCAGGTACAGATACTGCGGGCAGGTTTCGCCAAACACATTGAGGCCTTCGTGGCGCGCGGCGGCAAGCGCATTCAGTGCTTCCGATGCAGACATGTGCACGATATATAGCGGAACGTTGCCCGCGACCTTCGACAGCACGATGGCGCGATTCGTTGCTTCGCCTTCGAGCAACGACGGGCGGCTGTAACTGTGATATTTCGGGTCTGTCTCGCCGCGCGCGATATGTTGCTGAACGAGAACATCGATAGCGATGCCGTTCTCGGCGTGCATCATGATTGTTGAGCCGTTGTTGCTGGCCTGCTGCATGGCGCGAAGGATCTGGCCGTCGTCGCTGTAAAAAACGCCCGGATACGCCATGAACAACTTAAACGACGTGATGCCTTCATTTTTCACCAGGTAATCCATATCGGCCAGCGCCTGGTCGTCAATCCCGCCGATGATCTGGTGGAACCCGTAGTCGATCGAGCAGTTGTTCTCGGCCTTTTTGTGCCACGTTGCCAGCGACTCTTGTACGTTCTCGCCGGAACGTTGCACTGCGAAATCGACGATGGTCGTTACCCCGCCCCACGCCGCGGCATTCGATCCGGTTTCAAACGTGTCGCTCGCATTCGTGCCACCGAATGGCAACTCCATATGCGTGTGCACGTCGATGCCGCCGGGGATCACGTACTTGCCGGTCGCGTCAATGACCTTGTCGGCTGTGATGCCCATCGCGTCGGCTTTGCCTGGCTCGATCAATGCGCTGATGGTCTCGCCGTCGATAAGTACGTCCATCTTTTGACGGCCAGTCGGGCTAACCACAGTTCCGTTTCTAATCAACGTTCGTGCCATAACTACCCCTTTAGTCTTAGCGTTGTACCAATTCGTCGTATGCATCGGGGCGACGATCGCGGTAAAACGCCCAGCGATCGCGCACATTCTTGATCTTGTCCATATCTAGGTCGCGTACGATCAAATCGTGCTTGTACGGGTCTCCCTGCGCGCCGACGAACTTGCCCTCTGGGTCTACGAAATAACTCTGACCGTAGAAGTCGTCGTCGCCGAGTGGTTCGATGCCAACCCGGTTAATCGCGCCGACGTAATACATGTTGGCGACCGCAGCCGCTGGCTGCTCGATCTTCCAGATGTATTCGGAAAGTCCGCGGCTAGTTGCCGACGGGTTGAAGACGATCTCGGCGCCATTTAGCCCGAGGGCGCGCCACCCTTCTGGAAAGTGGCGGTCGTAACAGATGTAAACGCCGACCTTGCCGACAGCGGTGTCGAACACGGGATAGCCGCCGGTGCCTGGCGTGAAGTAGTACTTCTCCCAAAAACCCTTTACCTGCGGGATGTGCTGCTTGCGATACTTGCCGAGGTAGCGCCCGTCAGCGTCGATGACGGCGGCGGTGTTGTAATACAAGCCAGCCTGCACGATTTCGTACATCGGTATCACCATCACCATGCCCAGCTCTTTGGCCAGCGCCTGAAAACGCTTCGTCGTCGGCCCGTCTGGGATTGGCTCGGTGTACGAGTAGTACTCGGGCTCTTGCACTTGGCAGAAGTACGGGCCGTAAAACAATTCTTGAAAGCACATCACCTGCGCGCCCTGCTTGGCCGCCTCGCGCGCCGCCAATTCGTGCTTGTCGATCATCGACTCTTTGTCGCCCGTCCAGTCGGTTTGCAACAACGCCGCTTTTACAATTCTCGCCATGAGCCTCTCCCCTTTGAGCAATTACCAATTTGATATGACAGTCAGGCTACTGACTGCGTAGCCGCCTATAAAAGTCCAAGATTCTGCGGCTTGGCCTAGATGGCCAAACATTGTGCGCCTAGTCTTTTTGGATGCGCAATTGCTCATTATTACGGCAACTCCTGATATCAGGATTGGTTCTTTCGATCCTCGGTGCTTGCTCAAGCGTTGACGATCAGACAAATATAAATGACCGAGCGCCGGGCAATTGCGACGGTGGAGCGGTGGTCAGCGGCCGCCCGCTGAAAATCGCGACGACCGTCGCCCCGATCACCAGCATCGTCGCCAACATTGCTGGCGGCACCGACACGATAATCACCGGCATCGTGCCCGAAGGAACCAACTCGCACACGTTTGAGCCAAAACCGAGTGACGCAGCAACGCTCGAAAATGCCGACGTCATCTTCATTAACGGTCTGGTACTTGAGGAGCCGACCAAAGAATTGGCGGTCGCGAATTTGAAAGACAGCGCGATCATCTGCGAGATCGGCACAAAGTTTTTGCCTGAGTCGCAATATATTTACGACTTCTCGTTTCCTAAAGAGGGCGGCAAGCCCAACCCACATTTGTGGACAAATCCGCCAATGGCTAAGCAGTACGCCGAGGTGGTGCGCGATGTGTTGGTGCGCCTGAGCCCGAACTACGCGTCGATCTTCAACGAAAACTTCGAGGCATTTGCCGCCAAGATTGACGCGCTTGATGCCGCGATGGTCACTGCCACTGCCACAATCCCCGAAGCACAACGCAAGCTTGTGACATACCACGATGCTTACGCATACTTCGCGGTGCATTACGGCTTCACCGTCGTTGGGGCGCTTCAACCGTCATCATTTTCTGAACCAACGCCAAAAGAAATTGGCAATTTGATAAATCAGATCAAAGCCGAGGGTGTAACTGCGATTTTCGGCAGCGAAGTGTTCCCATCCCCCGTGCTTGAGCAGATCGGCGCCGAGACCAGAGTCAGATACATCGATGTACTGCGCGACGACGACTTGATCGGAGAGCCAGGCGACACAGAACACTCGTGGCTCGGGCTGATGCGCTTTGACTTCGCCACTATCGTCGAGGCTCTCGGGGGTGACGCAAGCGCTCTCAAGACTTTGGATGTCAGTGATGTAGTGCCCGATTCGGCGGTCTACCCTCAGTAATAGACATGAATACCCATGAATTGATCGTCTGCGAGCACGTCTCATGCACCTACGGCAACGCGTCGGTCGTTGACGACATTCACCTGACAATTAATCGCGGCGAGTTCGTGGGCATCGTTGGGCCGTCGGGTTCTGGCAAGACGACCTTGCTCAAGGCGATTCTCGGCACCCACCCCGTCGCCCACGGCTCAATCAAACGTGTCGAACATTTACAGATGGGATATGTACCGCAGGTCGAAACGGTCGACTGGTACTTCCCCGTAACGGTCGAAGAGGTCATCGTCATGACCCGCACTAAGAGCCGTTGGTGGCCGCGCATCTCTGCCGACGAGCGCGACTCGGTACAAAATGTGCTCGACCGCTTGGGTATAGGCGATGTTTCGCAACGCCACATTCGCGAACTTTCCGGAGGCCAGCAGCAACGGGTATTTTTAGCCCGCGCGATGTTTCGCCAACCAGACATTTTGGTTCTCGACGAACCGACATCCGGCGTTGACGTGCGCACACGCCACGAGATCTTGCACTTGCTTGCCGACTTGCATGCAGACGGCCTGACCATCTTGCTCACAACCCACGACCTCAACGGCCTCGCCGCCCACTTGCCGCGATTGGTGTGCTTGAACAAAAAGGTATTGGCCGACGGCACGCCGCATTTAGTGCTCACTCCCGAAGTGTTAGAGGCAACCTACGGCGCGCCAATGGAAGTGCTCGAGCACGGCGGCATGCCGTTCGTCATCGATCGCGCTCGCAGCACGATGAGGGTCAACAAAGTTGCTTCTCGCGCTTAACTTTTTTGAGCCATACGGCTTTCAGTTTTTTCGCCATGGCATCGTCGTCGCAACGATTGCCGGCGGTCTGTGTGGGTTGCTCGGCGTGTTCGTCATTCTTCGCGGCATGAGTTATATCGGCCACGGACTTTCGCACGCCGTGTTCGGCGGCGCGGCGGTGTCGGCAGTGTTAAAAGTCAACTATTTTCTCGGCGCCGGGTTGTGGGGAATGATTTCCGGAGTCTTGATCGCCCGCGTCGCTCGGCGTCGCGTGATTGGCGCCGACGCCGCGATCGGCGTCGTAACAACTGCATCGTTTGCGCTCGGGTTGGCATTGATGAGCCGCTACGGCCAAGCCAGCCGAAGTATCGAGGCGGTGCTGTTTGGAAGCGTGCTCGGGGTGAAAATGGGCGACATCGTGGCGGTCTCGATCGTCGCGGTAATTGGCGTAACCGTGGTCGTGCTCGGCTATCGCCGACTTTTGTTTTCTACATTCGACCGCGATGTCGCACAGGTTTCCGGCGTGCGCGTTTCGGCGATGGAAGCCCTCCTTTTGGTTATGCTCTCGTTGACGATCTTGGTCACGATGCGAGTGATTGGCACGCTGCTGATCTCGGCCCTGCTAGTGATTCCGGCGGCATCGGCGCGAATGGTCACAAATAGTTTTTCGCGCCTGCTGTGGATATCGCCTATTATTGGCGCGGCGACCTGCTTCGTCGGTATGAATGCCGCGTACCACCTCAATACATCGGCGAGCGCCACAATCATCTTGCTCGACGCGCTCATCTTCGTTGGTGTTTACGCATTCGCTGGCACGCGCAGCCGGGTCAAGATGGCCTCCCTCGGCCATGTCTAGAATAAACCGCCCGCGCAATTGCATTTCGGGGTTGAGCACGATCATGCTCGCTCGAGCGGGTTCGCCACGCTTAGACCAAAATTGCGTGCGGCGATGCACATCTCGCTATCTGCACTTGCAAGAATGTCTGCGCCAACCACTAACGCTGACGCCATATGGATTGAGTCAAGCGCCCGCAATTGCGTTGACTCCGAAACTTCGCACGCAAGTTCGGCGAGCCTAGGCGTTATCTCGATCACTGCGAATCTTGACCATAACTCTTCGTACATCTTCATCGTTTGGCCAATTAACGTTCGCTCTAGCCTGCCATCGCGGCCACCTCTGGCAAGCGCGGCTCGGGTTTCGACGCGCATTATCCGAGACGTGACCAAGTTCGTATTTCCGTCCCAAATCTCTTCGGCGGCCGGCGTACCGTCTTCAAGAAATATAAGTTTTAGAAATAATGATGAGTCAACGTAGGCGATCATTCGTCGCGCATCTTACGAATGAGTTCGCTCATGCTCTTAGTAGCCGCAAGCCTGCCGTTTGGTCTTGGGCGGCTCGAGTCGATCGCGGGCGTCACTATGCCCGCGTCAACCAGTTTTTGCAATCGACTGTCATCCTCAGACACCGGTCCAAGTCGAGCAACTGGTTTGCCGTGCTCAGTTACGATCACCTCGTTGCCCATTTGGACAAGGTCGATGAAGTGGCTGAGGCTGTTCTTAAGTTCGCGAACGCCAACTTCGACTCGTAATTTTGGTCTCGCTTTAGCCATTCCATAATTGTAGCCACAAATGCATTATAAATGTTCCTACTTTTAATTGTCATACCCCGATGTGTGCCGCGGGTGGCCAATTCGCCACGTTGGGCTTGAGGCCCACTTTGATTGGGGCTTATGGCCGAATGTCCCACTGCGCGCCGTCTGGCGTGTCGCGCACTTCGATTTTCAGATCGGCAAGGCGATCGCGAATCATGTCTGACAAATCGAAACACTTGTCGGCACGCACCTGCATCCGTAAGTCGAGCAATGCCTGCACGAATGGCCCGAGTACTTCGCGCGGATCACGCAGGCCGCCCGTTGCCGCACCCGCGAGACGCGTGATCATGCTGCGCAGCACTGCCCGCGCGTTGTCGGCATCATCGCTTTGCAGAGTGTCGGCAGACCAA
>JAYTUM010000041.1:0-2434 GCA_043744575.1 Acidimicrobiales bacterium
TTCAATGCCCGCGAGGCCATCCACATGCTCGAGCTGCGGTCATCTCCCCAAGGTCATCCGGCATATCGTCGCGTTGTGCTCGAGATGCACAGGCTGATCGGCGAGCAAGCTGGGCATAGGGCCGTGGCCGACGCTATGACACATCTCACTCGTGAGGCCCCCGAACTAGAGCGCCTCGAATCTGAGCGCCGAGCCGAGACCCGCCGCAATCAGCCATAGACCGTTGCATTGGGCAAGAAGTCGGCTATCGTACCGCCGCGTAAACAATGAAGGGATTATGAATGTCTGAAGATGAAGTTGTAGGCCCAGAGGATCTCGACTCAGCGATTCTAAATATCGTCGAGGTCGATCCAGAGGATCTAGATGGCGATGTACTCGGTGTTATCGGCCCCGACTTCGACGATGGAGCTGACGGACTCGTCGACGACCTAGAAGATGTACTCGTCGACGGTGAAGAATTAGAGGCTTTGGTCGAAGAAGACCCTGACGCCATCGCCGTTGAGGTCGTCACCCAAAAGGTCGGCGACGACGACGACGACGACGAAGACATGCATTCGGAGGACGACGTCGAGGCCAGTCTCGATGCCATCTTGCAACTCAAACTTGTGGCCGCCGATGACGCGCCCCCGGTTGAGGACGACGAAGAAGAGGTTGTTGTTGACGACAAGACCGATGGTTTCGAGAGGCTTCAGCCGAAGCGACCAGACGAGAACCAGTGCGCGCAATGTTTCTTGCTCGTGCGCAAGAGCGCGCCGGGTTGCCCCGTCGAAGACGACCTCTGCCCACTTTTCAAGTGAATAAAGAGTTCGCCGCCATCGTCGAGAAGGTAACCGGTATGCCGAGTGCCGTGACCCAAAAGATTGCTGACTGTGTTAGTGAGACTGGCTTGCTCGATCCAAAGAATCTGCAACAGCAAGTGAACGCGGCTCGGATGATCGGCAAAATGGCGGTGCAGTTCGGGTCTCAAAAACTGGCGGCCAAATTGCAAGATCTTTCAACCACTATCGCCGCATCGTCAACGCCTCAGACAAAGCCACCAGAAAATGCTGACAAGGCCACCAAGCCCGACACTCGCGACGCGAGCGTGTCGTCAGATAGCGACGCGTCTAAGTTGCCGATCGCTGACTATCCGTCGCGTACCGCGCTCGACGTCATCGCCGAACTCGGTGGGATGAACGCAGAGCAACTGGCTCAGATCGCGACATTCGAGTCTGCCAATCGCGCCCGACGAACAATCCTCGCCAAGATCGACCAATTGCTAGCGCCTTAGCGCACATCGTCATGCAACACTTTGTTCGCCAGGCACTCTCTAGCGATGTCGAAGAACTGCAGCGCTTCGAAGCCGAAGCGAGGTCGCAGTTAGACATGTTTCGTGGTGGAATGCGGCTTGCGGATGAGTTGCCAGCAGTCGGCTCGGCCTGGAGCGAACGAATTGAAACGCCGAGGTGGACGGTTCTCGTCGCGGGCCTCGATGAAGTGGTGATGGGCTATCTGTGCATCGATTTTGATGCTCAGCGCGATGCTCCGCTGATAGAGGCTGTATACGTAACAGCCGACGCCCGCGAACTGGGTCTAGGAGACGCGATGGTCAGCGCCGCTATTGAGGATTGCCTGCGGCACGGCGCCGACGCGATTGACGCCTACGCGCTGCCTGGCGACCGAGAGACAAAGAATCTCTTTGAGCGCTCGGGCCTAACCGCGAGGCTGCTGATAGTGACGAAGAAAATCGGCGAGTAATACCGCTACTTGCCCTTCCAATTCGGCGGGCGCTTCTCGATAAATGCAGTAAGCCCCTCTTTAGTATCTTCTGATCGCAAAATTGCGCCGAACTCGTGATTGGTCATTTTGATCAAAGTCTCGTCATTCTCATACGCGGCAGCGAGCACTATTTTTCGACTTGCCCAAACTGCCAAAGGCGCCGCGGCGCAGACGCGGGTGGCCAACTCGATCGCGGCCTCGACTTCCTTGCCTGGATCTACCAGGCGGTTCACCAAGCCGAGCTCGTAGGCGCGCTGGGCGGGGAGTGGCTGCCCGGTGAGAATTACCTCCATCGCCGCCGAGCGCCCGATCGCGCGCGGCAAGCGAAATAGGCCGCCGGCGCCGGCGATTAAATTGCGCATCACTTCAGCAAGTCCGAAGGCTGATCGGGTGGTGGCGATGACCATGTCTGCTGCCAGAATAATCTCGCAACCACCCGCCGTCGCCAGACCATCCACGGCAGCGATTATTGGTTTCTTGCGATCCCGATATACAAAACCGGCGAAGCCACCGCGCGCTGTATTGAGTGCGCCGGCTTGACCTGAATTGATGGCCTTTAGATCTGCTCCTGCGCAAAACACGGGACGTTCTTGGCCGCCGGTATTGGCGCGCAGTATTCCGACCCAGACATCGGGATCGGCCTCCATCTTGTCGATCGCGGCCTCCATTGCCGCGG
>JAYTUM010000042.1:0-2414 GCA_043744575.1 Acidimicrobiales bacterium
ACGCTAGCAATGCGCAAAGATAGAGCCCATGCCCGTCACCGTAACGATTGTTGATCACCCAATTGCCGCCGAAGCACTTACGCACCTTCGCGACATCAACACCTCCAACCAATTCTTTCGTGCCGAGATGCGCAGGCTGTCACTCGTAGTTGTCGCCGAGGCGGCGCGCTCGCTGCCAGTCAATAAGGTGCGCGTAACCACTCCACTTGCAGAGACTGACGGCGTGAAAATCGCGCAGCGCCCAGTACTCGTGCCGATTTTGCGAGCGGGTCTGGGCATGCTGCCGGCCGCGATGGAGTTGTTGCCCGATGCCGACATTGCGGTCGTCGGTGTGCAACGTGACGAACTTACCCACGCGCCGAGCGAATATGTCGCCAAGTTGCCGTCGCGCCTCGATGGCCGTCACTGCATCGTGCTTGACCCGATGCTAGCCACTGGTGGATCACTCGAACACGGCTGCAAGTTGCTCGCCAATCGTGGCGCGCCGCAGCCAATCATTATCGCTTGCGTGTTGGCAGCACCCGAAGGCATCGAGTACTTAAAGAAATCAGGCATGAACCTGCACATCGTCACCGCCTCGGTCGACGAGCGGCTCAACGAGCACGCCTTTATCGTGCCCGGTCTAGGCGATGCCGGCGATCGCCAATTCGGGCCGCCGAATTAGTTTGCCGCGCCAGACGGTGTAGTGCTCTAGCCGAAAAACGTTGCGGCAATGTCCCTAAATAAATTTAGGTCAACCGTGCGCGTCTTGCCCTCCGTAACGGTCATCGACTCGCGCTCAATCTGGCCGCAGCGCAATACGACCATCTGCCCAAATGCGCAGTCATGTACCGCATCGATTGCCGCCAAACCAAAACGCGTCGACAAAATTCGGTCGTAAGCAGTCGGCGTGCCGCCACGTTGCACGTAACCTAGTTGCACCACTCTCGACTCATATCCAGTGCGCGCCCCCAACTCTGCGCCGACAAAGTGCGAAATGTCTCCGTACACATTCTGCCCATTTTTGGGTCGGGCGCCCTCGGCGACGACGACTACAGATGCGTAGCGTCCGCGATTGTGACGCCGCTCCACGATTGCGGCCAACTCGACAATGTCAAAGGGCTGCTCGGGTATCACGATCGCCGTCGCCCCGCCGGCAATACCCGAATGCAAGGCGATCCACCCTGCGTCGCGACCCATCACTTCGACCACCATCACACGGTCATGGCTCTCGGCAGTCGTGTGCAACCTGTCGATCGCGTCAGTGGCGATCTGTACAGCAGTCTGGAAGCCAAAAGTGGCTTCGGTGCCGACGACATCGTTGTCAATTGTTTTGGGCACGCCAATAATCGGCAAGCCATGCTGCCTGTGCAGCATCGAAGCCACGGTTAGCGAGCCGTTGCCGCCGATCACAATTAAGGCGTCGAGTCGTTGCTCGGCAAAAGCTCGTTGCGTGCGGGCGACGCCATCTTTGATCTCGAACGGGCTGCCCCGTCGCGTACCCAAGATCGTGCCACCCTTGGGTAAGATTCCGCGCACTGCCGCCATATCGAGCGCAATGGTGCGCTGCCCCATGACCCCATCCCAGGCGTCGTAAAACCCGATAATCTGGTCGCCCTCAGCATCGCCCTTGCGAGCTATCGCCCTTATCACGGCATTCAGCCCAGGGCAATCCCCGCCCCCGGTCAACACCCCAATGCGCATAGATGCCAGCCTACGCTGAACGGAATTCGAGATATTTCGGACACATGTCCGCACATATTCCAAATATCGTCTATGTTTAAGGCATGAAGGCCGTCGCCACTGAAACTCAGATGCGGCACCAAGTCACCCGCACACGCGCCCAGCTGGCCGAAGCGTTGTATGAACTGCGCCTGCAGAACAATTTCAGCCAGGCCCAGCTTGCCGAGATCGCCGGCGTTGACCGCAAGACCATCAACCGCATCGAGAACAGACACTTTTCGCCCACTCTCGACACCATCGTGCGACTTAGTTGCGCGATGCGAGTCAGGCCCGGCGCCCTGCTCAAGGGGTAGGTTCGCCCGAACGAGAGTTGACAAGTATGGTTATCCACAGGCTAGATTCAGTGGCGATATAGCGAAACAAACAAAAACTACTAGGGGGACAAATGTCAATCGTTGACGAATCAATTAACGAAATTGTAAGCAGCGGCGTATCGCGCCGTGGTTTCATTCAGGGCGCAGCGGCAGTCGGCGCGGGTCTCGCGTTGCCAGCGGCAGGCATTGTCGGCGCAACATCAGCAAGCGCGGCGGTAAAGACATTAAAGGTGGCAACAGGTAAGCAAGTTCACCCTGCTGCACCATGGGAGACATCCGACGGCAGCCTTTTCATTTTGAGCGTCGTGGGCGAATGGCTTACGTTCTTGAATCCAGATGGCACACTCTCGCCGAGAATCGCGACAAGCTGGAAGTCGG
>JAYTUM010000043.1:0-9342 GCA_043744575.1 Acidimicrobiales bacterium
ATCCACACATATCAATAGCAAGCAACTTGCAACGGAGCCGAATATGAAGTTCAGAGTAGAGCGTGAAGTCTTAGCGGAGGCACTTGGTGCTGCGGCCAGGGTGGCCTCGACTCGCAACAATGCGATTCCAGCATTGTCTGGTGTGCACCTGCTGGTGAAAGGCGACGTGCTCGAACTAACTTGCACCGATAACGACCTCTCGCTGCAAATAAAACTCGCCGTAGGCGGCCAGGGTGACGGCGAAGCGGTGGTCAGCGCCAAGTTGATGAGCGACATGGTTCGCTCGCTTGACGAAGGCAAAGTTGTAATCGCAACAGAAAATGAAGTTGTCTCTGTTAGCTCGGGGCGCTCGCAGTTCACAGTACCTTCATTTACTTCTGGTGACTTTCCGCAAATCATTAATGCTTCGGCCCCACCAGTGACGACTGCATCCGGGCCATTTGCCGAAGCCCTGCGCCAAGTCGTGCGCGCTGCCAGCAGCGACATGCAACGGCCAGCATTGACGGGCGTCTTGCTTAGCGCCGAGCCAGAAGGTTTGCGCCTGGTCGCCACCGACTCGTACCGCTTGGCGATCAAGGACCTGGCCAGCACAAAGTTGCTAGATCAGGGTCACCATGTCGTGATTCCCAGCCGCGCCCTCAACGAATTGTCGCGGTTGATCTCCGGCGGAGAGTCGGTGACCCTGTGCCTGGCGTCAGATCGCGCAACTTTCGAGGTCGGCCACTCGCGGTTGACAACAAGCTTGTTGTCCCCAGAGTTTCCAAACTACCGTCAACTCGTACAGCCGTCGTATCCAAATAAACTCGTGACCGGTCGCGAAAAATTGCTCGACGCGGTGCGCCGCTCTCGAATCTTGGCTCGGGAGACAACTCCGGTGCGCCTTGAGATGACCAAAGACTCGCTGCGACTCTCTGTAGTCACGCAAGACGTCGGCACGATCGTTGAAGAACTTGACGCCACCGCAACAGGCGAAGAACTTACGATCGGGTTTAACCCCGAATACCTTGCGGCCGGCATTGAGGCCTTGACCACCGACGAGATCTCGATCGAAACAACAGACTCGATCAAGCCCGCGGTGCTGCGTGGCGTCGGCGCGCCGGAATATTTGTATCTTGTGATGCCGCAAAGACTCACGACATAAGCCGGCAACGGTCGAGCTAGGTCGAGCGTGATTATCAAGAGACTCGAACTGCACCAGTTCAGAAACTATGCCGCCGCCGAGATCGATTTCACCGATGGCGTCACCGCAATAGTTGGGACAAACGGTCAGGGCAAGACGAGCCTGGCCGAATCGCTTGGCTATTTGGCAACTCTCAAAAGTTTTCGTGGGGTCAACACCGAAGCGATGATTCGCATGGGAGCTGAGACCGCAATTATCCGCGCCAATGTGCTGCACCCCGACGGCCGCGATGTATTGATAGAGGCCGAGTTGACCCGCGAAGGCAAGAACCGCACCCAGGTCAACCGCCAAAGACTGGTTCGCAGCCGCGATTTGCTGGGCATTTTGCGGACTACAGTTTTTTCGCCGGACGACCTCGACTTGATCAAAGGTGCCCCGTCACGGCGCCGAGATTTTTTGGACGACGGACTCGTCTCTGTTGCGATCAAGAACGACGCCATCATTCGCGAAGTTGAGCGAGTCGTGCGCCAACGCAACGCGTTGCTCAAACAGGCGGGCGGGCGAGTCTCAAGCGAGATCTCCACAACTCTTGATGTCTGGGATGAGAAGTTGAGCATTCACGGCGACGAACTTGGCGAAGTGCGCGCGGCGCTTGTGGCACGACTCTCGGAGATGGTGCAGTTCGCGTACGAAGAATTGGCCGAGAAGGCGACTCCCGTCGGAATGATTTATGAACCGCAATGGCGCAAGATTGGTTTGGCGTCCGCGCTTGGTGCCGCCCGCGCCGATGATGTTCGCCGCGCTGCGACAACCATCGGGCCGCACCGCGATGACATTGATCTACACATCAACGGCCTGCCCGCGCGCACCCACGCCTCGCAGGGCGAGCAACGTACTTTGGCTCTGGCACTGCGCCTGGCGGTGCATCGTTGCGTGGCCCAGGAAGTCGGTAGTTCGCCGATCTTAATTTTGGACGATGTCCTTTCTGAGCTTGACCCCCAGCGGTCCTCGGCTCTGCTGCGGCACTTCCCCCAAGGGCAGGTTTTAATCACTACGGCGGGTGTTTTACCAGATATTGCACACATCGAACGCGTAATCAAGATTCGTCTAGGGGCAGTTGTCTCAGATTAAAAAATCAGGACCGAAAGCAGAGTTTATGACGAGTCAAGAACCAGAGATCGATCCAGATACAGAACCAGGGGCGGAGTCCGTCATAGCACCCGATTCGCTGTTGACCGAACAACTCGATTTGTTGTTGCGACGACTCGGCTCAGAATCGACTCAAGTGGTTGCGGGTGTTTTTGATGACTGGCACCAGCTGGTCGGCGACGCAGTGGCCAAACATGTGACCCCGATCAAACTCGCGGAAGGCAGATTGTTGGTTGAAGTTGACGAACCTGCCTGGGCCACTCAAATGCGATTTCTTGAATCCGAGATAATCAAAAAACTTTCGCAGCACACGGGCAATACAATTAGCGGCATCGATGTGCGCGTAAAACGCAATCTTCGCGCCACCTGATTGGTAGACTAAAACGTGTTATTTATGACGTCTCGTACTTGCCCTAAATCCATCCTGATCCAAAAGGGCACGGCCTGTGGCAACCGCTAAATCCTCCAAAACCACTGCCTCGTACGAGGCCAAGGACATCCAAGTTCTCGAGGGTCTTGACCCCGTTCGTAAGCGCCCCGGGATGTACATCGGGTCAACTGGTTTGGCCGGCTTACACCACCTGATCTGGGAGGTCGTCGACAACTCTGTCGACGAAGCGATGGCCGGTCACTGCACCAAGATCACCGTCACCTTGCAACAAGACGGGGGTTGCGCCGTCAGCGACAACGGTCGCGGTATTCCTGTTGACCCTTACCCGTCGGGGCCGCACAAGGGTAAGAGCGCGCTTGAAGTTGTGCTCACCGTGTTGCACGCCGGTGGAAAATTTGGCGGCGAAGGATACAAGGTTTCGGGCGGCCTGCACGGAGTTGGCGTCAGCGTCGTCAACGCTCTCTCAAAAAAATTGATAGCTGAAGTTGATCGTGACGGGAATCGTTACCGACAAGAATTTATTGACGGCGGGAATCCAAAAAATAAACTGAGCAAGGTCGGCGCCTCGCCAAATAAAACAACAACCGGTACCACCGTGACGTTCTGGCCAGACCCAACCGTGTTCGCCGCCGAGGGCGTCGAGTTTGTCTCACGCACCGTCACCGAGCGGTTGCAGACGATGGCGTTTTTAAATCGCGACCTCGAAGTGGTGTTCACCGATGAACGCGAGGAAAAGAAGCAAAAAATCACATATCAGTACAGGGGCGGCATCATCGACTTTGTCAAGCATCTGAACGCGTCACGCGAGGCTTTGTTTACAAAAGTCGGCTACTACGTGGCCAGCGAAGACGACCAGACCCTTGAAATCGCCTTGCAATGGAACACGGGCTACTACGAGGGCATTTACGGTTACGCCAACGGCATCTCGACCGTTGAGGGCGGCATGCACGTCGAGGGTTTTAAGACAGCCCTTACATCGGTCGTCAACAAGTACGCGCGGGCATCGGGCGCCCTCAAAGAAAAAGACGAGAACCTGCTCGGCGAAGACATTCGTGAGGGCATAACGGCGATCCTCGCCGTGAAGTTGCGCGAGCCACAGTTCGAAGGCCAAACCAAGGCCAAACTTGGCAACGTGTCGATACGTTCATTCGTGCAGCGCGAAACCAACACCAAACTCGAAGAGTGGATGCAAGAAAACCCGACAGAGGCCAACCGCATCGTTAAGAAGGCGAGCGCCGCGGCGCAGGCACGCATCGCCGCAAAAAATGCGCGCAACGCTGTGCGCCGCAAGACCGCACTCACTGGCGCCGGCATGCCAGACAAACTTAAAGACTGTTCGAGCGGCGACCCTAGCGAGAGCGAACTGTTCATCGTTGAAGGCGACTCGGCCGGCGGCACCGCCGTCGACGCGCGCGACCCGAGGGTGCAGGCGATTCTGCCAATCCGCGGAAAAATTCTCAACGTCGAACGCGCGCGCCTCGACAAGATGTTGAAGAACACCGAAATCCAAACGTTGATCACCGCAATCGGTGGCGGTATCGGCAACGATGAGTTCAACGCTGCCAAGGCCCGCTATCACAAGGTTGTAATCCTCGCCGACGCCGACGTCGACGGGAGCCACATCCGCACATTGCTGCTGACATTTTTCTATCGCCAGATGCGCCCGATGGTCGAGGCCGGCTACATCTACATCGCCCAACCGCCGTTGTTTTCAACCGAAATTGGCAAAGAGAAAATTTACCTCAAGGACGACGTCGCCAAAGAGAAGTTTTTGAAAGAACACCCGAACCACAAGAAGGAGTTTCAGCGCCTCAAGGGCCTCGGCGAAATGGATTGGCAAGAATTGCGCTCCACAACAATGCATGTCGACTCGCGCACGCTGTTGCAAATCACCGTCGACGAGGCCGCGCTCGCCGAGGACATCATGAGCGTGTTGATGGGTGACGATGTCGAGAGCCGCAAAAAATTCATCCAAACCAACGCGCGCGATGTGCGCAACCTCGACTTCTAAAGGGCACACAAGATGGCCAGCAAAAAACCAGTTAAGAAATTAGCCGCCAGGAAGCAACCGACAAGTGCTGGCGCGACGCCGCCCAAAAAGCCGCCAGTTTCGAACGATAACTTGTTCACCAACCCAGACGCGGTGCAACCAGTTCAGTTACAGGACGAAATGGAGCGTTCGTTTCTCGACTACGCGATGTCGGTAATCATGTCGCGCGCCCTGCCAGATGTTCGCGACGGTCTCAAGCCGGTGCACCGCCGCATCATTTGGGACATGGATCAACAGGGGTTTCGCCCCGACAGACCGTTCGTCAAGTGCGCTCGCGTTACCGGCGACACGATGGCGCGTTACCACCCGCACGGCGACGGAGCGATCTACGACGCCCTCGTGCGCATGGCTCAGCCGTTTTCGCTGCGCCACCCCCTGATCGATTTTCACGGCAACTACGGTTCACCAGACTTCGGTCCCGCCGCGAGCCGTTACACCGAGTCGCGCCTGCATCCGCTGGCGATGCAATTGCTTGCCGACATCGACGAAGACACCGTCGACCTAATCGCCACCTACGACGGCACGGCGGAGGAGCCAATCGTGTTGCCGGCGCGGTTTCCAAACTTATTGGTAAACGGCAGTCAGGGCATCGCTGTTGGCATGGCCACCAGCATTCCGCCGCACAACCTCGGCGAAGTTATCGATGCCTCGCTGCACCTGCTAGATAACCCAGATGCCACGCCAAATGATTTGATGAAGTTCGTCAAAGGTCCCGACTTTCCGACTGGCGGCTTGATTTTGGGTCGCGGCGGCATTCAAGACGCCTACCGCACTGGCCGTGGCAGCATCAAGACGCGCGCCAAGGTGACCATCGAGGAGGGTCGCCGCGGGCAAATGCAAATTGTAGTCACCCAGTTGCCGTATCAAACCAGTTGCTCGGCGATCGCAGCGCGCATTCAAGAACTCGTCGACGGCGGCAACCTCGATGGCATCGCCGATGTAAACGACAACTCATCTGGCGGCGAGACCAACTTGATCATCACGCTCAAGCGCGACGCCAACTCAAATGTGGTGATGAACAACCTTTTCAAACTGACGCAACTACAAAGCAGCTTCCCCGTCAACATGGTGGCGCTAGTCAAGGGAGTGCCCCGAACCCTGAACCTGCGCGACGCGCTTGTCGGCTACATCGATCACCAGGTCGAGGTCATTACGCGGCGCTCAAAGTATCGCTTGCAACGCGCGGTCGATCGCAACCACATTCTCGAAGGCCGCCTCAAGGCCCTCAACGTCATTGACGAGATAATCAAATTGATTCGCGCCAGCGACGATGCCAACTCGGCCAAAGCCGAGCTGATGGGCAAGAAGTACGGCTTCAGCGAACGTCAGGCGATCGACATTCTCGACATGCAGTTGCGCCAATTGACACGCCTGTCGCGAATCGATCTCGAGACCGAGCAAAAAGACGTTTCAGCGCGAATGAAGGAATTGCAGTCAATTCTCGACTCCGACACCAAGCTGCGCGGAGTGATCGCCAAGGAACTCGGTGCGGTGCGCGATGCATTTGCCACGCCACGGTGCTGCCAGATCACCCATGACGTCGGCGAGATGAGCGTCGAAGACTTGGTTGACGACAAGGAACTAGTGATCGTGATGACCGAAGCCCAATACGTCAAGGCTGTAAGCGCCGATTCATTCCGCACTCAGGGCCGAGGTGGCCGCGGTGTGAGCGGCGCCAAACTCAAAACTGACGACATCGTGCGTCGCGTGATCTTCACCACCTCGCACGCCTTTTTGTTGTTCTTCTCGAATCGCGGTCGCGTCTACCGCTTGCGCGCGCTCGAAATTCCAGAGCGTGAGCGCACCGCCAAAGGCATGCCGATCGTTAACTTGCTGCCTCTACAGCCGGGCGAGACGATTCAGGCGATCATCGACACCCGCGAGTTTCCCGGCGAGCGCTTCCTGTTCTTCACGACTAAGCAGGGACAGGTTAAAAAGACCGCCTTTAACGAGTACGACTCGAGTCGCCGCGACGGCCTGATCGCCCTAAAGTTGCGCCCGAAAGACGAGCTGGTTCGCGTGATCGAAACTTCGGGCAGCGACGACGTGTTCATGGTCAGCAAGGGCGGCCAGACAATTCGCTTCGCAGAAAAACTCGTGCGTCCAATGGGTCGCTCGGCTGCGGGCGTGCGCGGTATGAAATTGCGCAGCGGCGACGAGGTCGTATCGGTTGATGTGGCCCGCGACGATTCGTCAATCTTATTGATCACCGAATCGGGATACGGCAAGCGCACGCAACTCAGCAATTTTGCGCGCAAGGGCCGCGGCGGCATGGGCATGATCGGCATTAAGTTGACCGGCAAGAAAGGCCGAGTCGTTGCCGCGTTCATGGTTGGTATCGAAGACGAGATCGTTGCCGTGTCATCTGGCGGCACAACGATTCGTACTCCAGTGCGAGAAATTTCTAGTCAAGGTCGTGCCGCCACGGGCGTGCGCGTAATGAGCCTTGATGCAGGGCAAGTCGTGGCGTCTGTCGCCTTGATCTTGTCCAGCGACGAAGCCTGACGGACTCACCAAACTTCGATCGGGGCAACGCAGTGTTGTCTCTTGTTGTTTCGCTGGCCGTCGCGTCGGTTCTGCTGCTGGCACTGTCGTCGTTTTCACAGCGGCTCATCAACATTTCGCGCGTCCAAGACATTGCTGACGCCGCTGCACTGGCAGGCGTTGTAGGCGGCGAGCAAAGCGCGCGCCAAGTCGCCGCCGCCAATGGCGCCACCTTGTGCGGGTTCAAACAAACTTCAACAAATGTCGCCGCTCGCGCATGCCTCGGGCTCGGTGCCGCGTGGTCATACGCGCGCAGTCAACAACTATCTCAATTGCCTACACTTGTAGAGTGACTACTTCTTCGGCGAATCAGCGGCGTGTGCGTCGAGTTACTCGCGTGATTCGCGATATCGATCCATGGAGCACATTTAAGGTGGGTCTTCTATTTCACTTCGTTCTCTACCTCGTTGCCCTAGTCTCTGCGGTGTTGTTGTGGAGCGTCGCCTCAGCAACAGGCACTGTCGACAACATTGAGCGCTTCATGGAGTCGTTCGGTTGGGATTCATTTACCTTTAACGGCTGGAGTCTGTTTCGCAGCGTCGCCGTGCTCGGGATGCTGTTGGCTGTTCTATTTACCGGCGTGTGGGTGCTCGCGGTAACGGCGTTTAACCTAATTGCCGATCTCGTTGGAGGTATTCAAGTTTCCGTACTTGAGCACGAAGTGGTCGCGGCCTCGGTTGAGGTAGAGCCAAAGCGGCAGTAGGCTTTCTCGTTCCCGTCGCAATCACGGGGCTATAGCTCAGTTGGTTAGAGCGCATCCCTGATAAGGATGAGGTCTCAAGTTCGATTCTTGATAGCCCCACAAGTGGTGTAAGGGTTTCCGACGGTTTTTTGACTCGTGATACCCCTTGGTCCAAATTAAATGGTCCAAGTATTTTACGCCCTCAGGCGGGGAGTGTGCTGGCGGCGCTGTCCGTCACGGTTAAGTATGCAATGAAAAACACACGGAATACCCCCCAGCAATACCTCACCATTATTGAGGCTTGAACCGCACCGGGTTTTATGCAGGCTGGTATACACCGTGCTTCGTGTAGTCAGATTTCTTTAATTACACCACTGTCAATTGCTTGAATTGTAACTCGAGCTCGAGCTCGAGCTCGACTGGTGAATGCATGCCTAGCGTTGAGTGCCGTCGTTGGTGATTGTGGAACACTTCGATGTATTCGAACTTGGCCGTTGAGAGTTGAAGTCGAGTCTTTTCAGGACTGACGATCCCCAAGCTTGACTTGGACACGACTCCAAAATGACTCGATAACGGCGTGCTCACTAAAACCCCACGAGGTGAATTGACTAGGTTCAAGCGGGTGTTGCTTCCACCGGTTGAACCTAGTCAATATTTATCGATTTGCTACACCGACCGTCTCAGTGAAACTGGAGCAGTGAACTCGGTTGGTTCACGCGGCGATAGTTACGACAACGCCCTCGCCCAAAGTATCAACGGGCTCTACAAAACTGAACTGATCCGCAACAAAGGACCATGGCTGAGACTCGATGATCTCGAATTAGCAACATTGGAATGGGTCGACTGGTTCAACCATCGACGCCTATTCGAAGCCCACGGGCACATCCCGCCCGTCGACTACGAAGCCGCGTACTACAATCAACAACACTCAAACCGACAGGCCAACATACAAACCTACGAGCCTGCATAAAACCCGGTGCGGTTCTATGACCCACCCCTTTCTCGCCGCGTCCGCTACAGTTGCGCCCAGTCCCCAGACCGGGGGCAAAAGGAGATCCTCATGACCGAAACCATCGTCACCGTCGAGACGCACGAGGATGGCAAAGACTGGCTCGCGGTCGCTGCGGCCATCGCCTTTGCTGTCCTGTTCGTCATCTTCATGCTCATCATCGTCCCTTACGACACCGTTCAGGACGACGCGGCCCTGCTCGCCGACTTCAAGGACAGCAAAGCGCTGATGATTGTCGGCGTCTACGCGGCGGTGCTGGCGGGCCTGGCGTTTATGGTCGTCGCGGCGACTTTCCTGCGCCGACTGTCCGTCGCATTCACGGAACGGAACCTTGCCATTGCGCGCGGCGCCGCAATCGTGGCGACCGTCGGGCTCGTGCTAGGTCCTGCGATCGCCG
>JAYTUM010000044.1:0-9339 GCA_043744575.1 Acidimicrobiales bacterium
TATGAGCGTCATCACTAAAATCCAGATCACGCATCACCGGTTGCCGCTCGACCCGCCGTTCCCCGCCTCGTGGGACACGCGGCCGCGCACGCACTTTCCTGCAACCATCGTGCGCGTCTTTGACGACGCCGGCAGGTGCGGCGTCGGTTCGGGCGACTCGATGTATGGCTTCGCCGATTACGAGAGTTACTTCATCGGTCAAGACCCGCAGAACATCGATCGCCACGCCGCGGTGCTCTCGAACATCGAGTTTCACGCCGGGCGCCCATGGCCGCTCGACCTCGCGCTGTGGGATCTGAACGGCAAAATAAAAGACGAACCGGTTTGGAAGATGCTCGGTGGCTTTAGCAACAAGATTCGCGCCTACGCCTCGTCGGGCGTGCACCGCAGCATCCCCGAGATGGTTCAGGTCGCCAGGCGCGCCGTCGCGCTCGGATTTCCCGCGCTCAAGGTTCGCTTCGGCAGGACCAATCTTGATGACGACCTCGCCGTCGTCAAGGCGATTCGCGACGCGCTGGGCACATCGCTCGAATTAATGGTCGACTGCAATCAAGGGTGGCGCATGCCGTGGGACATCGCCACGCCGTGGACACTAGACCACGCCACAGAGGTCGCCAAAGTTCTCGAGGCCAACGGCGTGTACTGGATGGAAGAGCCGCTGCACCGCGGCGACTACGACGGCATGACCGAATTGCGCAAACGGGTCAAGATTCGCATCGCCGGCGGCGAACTTACGCGCGAGCCTTACGAATTTCGTGAGCTGCTCAAGCGCGGCTGCTTCGATGTGTTTCAACCCGATGTCGTCTGCACCCAGGGCATCACAGGCCTCGCCAGGTTCGCGCGCGAGGTCGCGGCGGCCGGCAAGATCTTCACCCCGCACACATGGGGCAACGGCATTGGCGTGATGGGCAACCTGCACGTCACCGCCGGCACGGTTGGCGCGCCGTTCATCGAGTTTCCGTTTGACCCACCAGAGTGGACAACAAAGCGTCGCGACTACATCATGACCGAGACAATCGAGGCCGACGACGAAGGCTGGATTTATCTATCTGACGAGCCTGGTCTCGGCATCACGCTCGACGAAAGAGTGCTGGCTAAAACCGCTAGCGCGCAGGCCACGTTTTCTTAACCCGCTACGCGACACTTACTTCTCGACTACGACTACGTGTGCCTGAATCTTGCCGTCGACCACCCCGCGCCCGAACCGCTCGCCTATGGCCTTTGCGGCGACGTCAGTTGCTTCTCCAAGTCGCGATGCATCGCGCACTTCAATTTCGTTCCGAAGAGGTGTTCCCTGACAATAGGCAAAAGCGGGAATCATGCATGACTCAGCCTTGCTGCGGGCGGCCAACGTAGTGATTTCGGGTATTGCCGTGAACCCGCCACTTACTAGATCATTTTCAATGATCTCTTTGTCGTGATACCCGTGAGGTGTACGCACCAGAAATCGAGGCGGGTCATTTGGAAAAAGCGCTTGCATGGCATTTGTAACGGTGTCGGCAAATTCGTTCTCCTCGATCCGATCCCACACGTTGAAAATAAAAACACCACGAGGTCGGAGTACGCGACGTGCCTCTGCGTACGCGATTGACTTTTCAGGGAAGAACATGGCGCCGAACTGGCATACGACGGCGTCGAATGTTGCGTCGCCGAACGGAAGTTTCATTGCATCCGCCTGACGCCACTGCACCGGGCGCGTGGTGCTGAGCGCGGAGGCGTGGTCGATCATCGGCTGATTAAGGTCTGTGGCGACAATGGATACATCCTCGGGAAGCGCCGATGCCATGGCACGGGTCACGACACCCGTGCCTGCGGCAATTTCGAGTACAGATTCCAGATGCCGCGAAGCCAGCCGGGCGACGAGGTCAACAGCGTATGGCTCGAAAATCAGTGGAACCATATGCGTGTCATAAAACTCTGGAATCGAACCGGCGAACGCTTTGTCGTTACTTTGGCTACTCATTTAGTTCGGGTCTCCCATTGCTGGCGCCGACTTGCGGCTTCAGTTGCTGAAGCCACGTCTTGTGACCAGCGTACAGCGCTCCAGTTCGATGGGGTTCTTGAATCCAAGTTTGAAACCTCCATGGCGTCAAACTTGCTAAAATTGGCTTTTGTCAGTTTGACCCTTGCTCAAATGAGCAACTAATTTTTTGAATAATCGTGTTTGGGTTGCTGCAAAAATTTCGGACCGTGGGGCTCTCAAACTGGGGTACAAAAATCCCCCAAATTGGGGTGTAAAAACACCCCAAACTGGGGTATAGTTGCTCTGTTCTTCAGTAACTGTATGGCCCATAAGCAAACAAGATTCGAGGGTCAGATGCTCTATCAAAATCGGGTAGTTGACCGCGAACTGACACGCTTACTCGCCTCCACTGGCGCCGTCGTCCTCGAAGGCCCTAAAGCTGTCGGTAAGACAGAGACCGCCAAACAACGAGCCGCAAGCGCCGTCCAACTTGACGTCAATTCAAGCGCGCGACAGCTAGCCATGGTCGATCCCGCACTTCTACTCGAAGGCAACGTCCCTCGACTCATTGACGAATGGCAAATTGCACCCGACTTATGGAACTACGTCAGACATGAAGTCGACAAGCGACAGTTGCCCGGCCAATTCATCTTGACCGGCTCGGCAGTACCCGCCGATGACCACAGCCGCCACACGGGAGCAGGACGTTTCTCGCGGCTGAGAATCCGACCAATGACCTTCTACGAAACCGGACACAGTACGGGAGACGTGTCACTCTCCGATTTGTTTGCCGGCGAAACTCCCAGAGCAGCCGACCCGGGTCATACGGTCCGCCAGATAGTCGATAGAGTCTGCATCGGAGGCTGGCCCGCAATCACTAGGTTGCCTCCGCAAGAAGCACAACGGGCAATGCGATCTTATTTAAGTGAAATCGCACGTGCCGACATCCAACGGGTGGATGGAGTCAAACGCAATCCAACGAGAATCACCCGGATCATTCGGTCGTTCGCTCGCAATGTTGCAACCCAAGCCTCGATCACTACAATCGCTACCGACGCTGGCGGATCGGATGGACCGCTCGAGCGCAAGACTGTTAGCGAAGATATCACCGCGCTCGAACGACTCATGATCGTTGAAGATCTACAAGCATGGGCGCCAAATTTGCGGTCCCGCGCAATGTTGAGAAAGGCTACAACCCGCCACTTCGTCGATCCATGTCTAGCTGTCGCCGCTCTCAATTCCTCACCAGACAAACTGCTTAGGGATCTAAACTTTTTCGGCTACTTATTCGAGAGCCTCGTCGTGAGAGATCTACGTGTTTATATGCAAGAGATAGGTGGCCACACTTTTCACTACCGCGACAGTGAAGATCTTGAAGTTGACGTGATCCTTGAGACACTAGATGGCCGTTGGGCTGCCATCGAAGTCAAGTTGGGTGCAAATGATTTAGATGCCGCAGCAAATACCCTCTTAAAGTTCGCCAACAAGATTGACTCCACACTTAGTGGTGAACCCGAATTTTTGGCTGTCGTCACAGCAAACGGACCTGCGTACAGACGCAGCGATGGCGTTTACCACTTACCTATCGGCACGCTTAAACCGTAAGAGTCGGCTTAATTCAGAAATCACAGCCAACACGATGAACCGCAACGAGTTTCTTGCAGGTTCTGGTATACACCGATGATAAAATTATGAACACAGTAAAACAAGTCCCAACCGACTACGGAACAGTGACTCCGTATCTCAATATCCGGGGGGCTGCTGCTGCAATTGAGTTTTATCAGCAAGCATTTGCCGCCACTGAGTTGTATCGCCTTTCTATGCCTGACGGAAACATTGCACATGCGGAGATCAAAATTGGTGATTCGAAGATCATGCTTTCGAAGGAGGCCGAGCAAAGTGGTAACAAGAGTCCCCTGACCCTCAACGGTTCGCCTGTACTTCTTTGTATATATGTAGACGACGTCGACGCTGTGTATGCCAAGGCCCTCGCACTTGGCGCGACGACGTTTAGAGAAATGGCGATCAAGGATCAGTTTTATGGCGACCGAAGCGGGAGCATTGTCGACCCATTCGGACTCAGATGGACAATAATGACGCACATTGAGGACGTTTCGCCTGAAGAAATGCAGCAGCGAGCAGTGGAATTGTTCTCCCAGCCTTGACCAAGTGGTTCTCTTGGTATACACCGTGTTTCGTGTAGTCAGATTTCTTTAAATACTTCACTGTCAATTGCTTGAATTGTAACTAGAACTCGAACTCGACTGGTGAAAGCATGCCTATCACTGAGTGCCATAAAATCACCCCTGGTTACCATCGAGGTAAGAAGTCCATAGTTAACGGCGCGCTCGCTAAAATCTAATGACGTGAATTGAACGCCGTGGTCGTAAGGTATGACCGTCTCGTTGGTGGTGCTACGACGCTTAATATCCATCGTCAAAGCGTTTCGGACCGTACACGGGCGCCCTACATCCGCACGCGGTGTTCGTGCGTGTAGACATTGGCCTTGCCGTCGCGGACGAAACCCACCAGCGTTACGCCGAAGCGGTCTGCCGTTTCGACGGCCAAACTTGATGGCGCGCCAACCGCGGCGATGAAGGCGATGCCAGCAATCGCGGCCTTTTGAATGATCTCGAACGACACCCGCCCGCTGACCAATAGCCCGTAAGCATCGAGCGGCACCGACTTGTCGAGCACGCAATGCCCGACGACCTTGTCAACCGCATTGTGGCGCCCTATGTCTTCGCGCACGACTTTCATCTTGCCGACCGAGTCGAATAGGCCGACCGCGTGGAGGCCACCGGTGCGCTCGAATGTCGGCTGCGATTGGCGCAGCGAATCTGGCAGGCCGATCAGAACCTGCGCGGTCAATATCGGGCCAGTCTCAAGCGAAAGCGGCGCAGCGCTTGTGAGCAACTGATCGATTGACTCTGTGCCGCAGATGCCGCAACTAGCCGACGTCACCATGGCGCGGCGCGCGAGTGCGATATCGAACTGCCTGGCGAGCGCCACGGTGACGATGTTGTATTGCTGCTCTTCGCCGTCGACCAACTCGCAGTACTTAACCGAGCGCACATCGTCGGGGTGTGTGATGATTCCCTCTGTAAACAGAAACCCGACGGCCAACTCGAAGTCGTGCCCGGGCGTACGCATAGTCACCGAGATGCTGATTGGCTCGCTTCCAGGTGCGCCGGCGCGGATTTCCATCGGCTCTTCAGTAACTAGCAGGTCCGGCTTTGAGCCCTGACGCCCCTCGGCGGTCACGACAATCACCTTGCAGTCGGTGGCCTTGCTTCGCGCGCTGCTCGACATCGTGCTCACGCTGTCAGGTTACTAGTCGTTGTCTAAAAATGACCTGAGGTTGGCGCTGTTGTGCGGGTGACGCAGGCGAGCCAAAGTCTTTTGCTCAATCTGGCGCACGCGCTCGCGCGTAACCTTCATCGTCTTGGCAACCTCTTCAAGTGTCCGTGGCTCGCCGTTGTACTTACCAATGCCAAAGCGCATCGCCACAATGTCTTGCTCGCGCTCTGGCAGGTCGAGCAGCGTGCGCTCCACGGCCTCGTTGAGTTGGCTGCGCTCGGTTTGTTCGAGTGGATCATTGGATTCGTCTGCGCTGGCGATCGTGTCGCCGATCGTGAGTGCCTCGGTATCGCTGCTGACAGGCGCGTCAAGACTCATCGTCGAGAGCGCAAGCTGCATCACCTCGAGCAACTTTTCGACGGTCAGGCCGCTGCGCTCGGCAACTTCTTCTGGCGTCGGGTTGCGCTCTAGTTCTGACATCAAGTCGCGCTCGGCGCGGTGCACGCGGTTGACTACTTCCATCATGTGACCTGGGATGCGAATGTTGCGCCCCTGGTCAGCCATCGCCCGCGTCATCGACTGGCGGATCCACCATGTTGCGTAGGTCGAAAACTTGAAACCCTTCTCGAAGTCGTACTTTTGCGCCGCGTGCATTAGCCCGAGGTTGCCCTCCTGAATCAGGTCTGCGAGTTGCAACTCGTTGCGGTCGTAACGACGCGCGATCGAGACCACCAGGCGCAGGTTGGCTCGCACCATATGGTCTTCGGCCTTTTTGCCAAGGCTCTCGACCCGTTGCAGATCGCGGCGAGCCCGCAGGCCGAGAGTGGCCGCCTTCACCTCTAGCTCTTTCTTTGCCGCCAGACCCTCTTTGATTGTCTTGCCCAGCCGTTTTTCGTCGTCTGCAGTCAGCAGTTCGACCTGGCCGATCTCATTGAGATACATCCGCACCGCGTCTGGGCTGGTGTCGTAACTCAGTGCGCTGCGATTCACACGTGATCCTGTGAGCGAATCACTAGCCAGTCGAGAAGCTTCGTGGCCGCGGCGTCTGCCAGCGTCGGAATTTCAAGTTGTTCTAGCAGCAAACGAGCCTCGCGGTCTTTACGAATTTCTTCTGGATCACTGATGCGTACCCGCTGCAGAAGTTCTCGACGAACTGCTCCCGCAATGAGATTCCATGCCTCGATTATTGGTTGCACTTCAATATCGGCTACCGCCGCTCGCTCCAGTATCTCACGCGCATCGGGGTCTGCAACTATTAACGCCTCGTTCAGGTTGCCGTCGGTTTGGGCGAGTGCCAGAAATGCCCTGCGCAAAACATCGTCAGAGAAAAGCGCTTCGACCATCCAAGTAGCGATCTCGTCCCACGCCTGAATGAGCAGCGCAATCGCGACAAACTCGCCGGTCTCGCGGCGCTCGGATGCCGCCGGTAACGGCGTCACTACCACTGGCTTGCGGGTACCGCGTTGTGCCAGTGAGACGAGGTCTGCCGCGGGAATGCCAACGTGGCTGGCAATCTCGCCGGCGTACAACTTGCGCACGTTTAGATTGGGGTGCTCGTTGATAACGGCTAGGGCCTCTTGAGCGGTTCGGGATTTTGCCTCTGGCGTGGCCAGCGATCCGGCATTGAGAACGCGTTGCAAGCGGAATCCGAGAAATGGTTTGGCGTTAGCGATGGCGGATACCAAAGCTGCGGGATCGCTAGATGCCATCTCGCCAGGATCCTTTCCCTCCGGGAATTGAGCCACGCTGACCTGCACCTTGTAGCGGTTCTCCCACTCGTAGAAGCGCTCGGCCGCACCCTGGCCGGCGGCGTCGGCGTCGAACGCCAACACAACTTTGTTGGCAAATCTCTTGAGCAATCGCACATGCTCCTCTGTTAGCGCGGTGCCGCAAGTTGCCACCGCGCGCTTGATGCCGGCGCGGTGAAAACCAATCACGTCGGTGTACCCCTCGCAGACGATTACTTCGTCGGCGGCGACGATCTCAGACTTCGCCCAGTTCAACCCGTACAGCGTTCTTGATTTCGCGTAAATCGTCGTCTCGGAGGAGTTCTTGTACTTGGCTGGGTCCGTGCTTCCAGGCAAAATGCGCCCGCCGAATGCCACGGGCTCGCCGATATCGCTATATATAGGGAACAAGATTCTGGCCCGAAATGAATCCTGCGCCTTGCCGCGCTTGTTGATGAATGCCAGACCGACCTCTTTGAGCATCTCGATCGAGACGCCAAGATCGCGATTCATCGCGTCCCAATCATCTGGCGCCCAACCCATCTTGAACTCGCGCGCGATATCGCCAGATAGTCCGCGATTGCGCAAGTATTCGCGGGCTAGGCGGGCATCCGTGCCATTTAGAAGCCTGTCGTGATACCAGTCGACGGCCTTGCCCATCACCTCAATCAGTTGCTTGCGGCGCTGGCGATCCTTACCCTGCCCTCCGGTCGTGTACGTGAGGGTTATCCCCGACTTGTTCGCCAGATGTTCGACCGCTCCGACGAAATCAACGTGCTCCATGTCTTGAACGAACTTGAAGACGTCGCCAGCCGCGCCGCAGCCGAAGCAGCGATAGCGCTTCGTCTCTTCACGGACGTTGAACGAACCAGACTTCTCGGCGTGAAACGGACACAGCCCGACCCAGTTGCGGCCGACACGTCGCAAGAGCAAATATCCCTGCACAATTTCGGCGAGCGAAATCGTCTCTCTTAGACGCTCGATATCATCTTCGGCAATTGCCACGCCTCGAAGGCTAGTGCTTGGGCTCGAGCCTGTGCTTCTTGTCGTGAATTACGGAAGCGATGATCGCCGTAGTGAGTACTGAAACTATGATCACGAGCGACAGAATTGTCGGCAGATGGTACCAGTGGGCAATCATCATTTTGAGCCCAACGTAAACCAGTAGCACAGAGATCGCAGGTTTGATGTAAACAAAGCGCTCGCGCATGTCGGCGAACAAAAAATAGAGCGCTCGTAGTCCCATAATTGCGAAGGCGTTGGCGGCAAAAACAATGAATTGCTCGCGACTGACGGCGAGCACCGCCGGCACTGAGTCGATCGCAAAGACGACGTCGGTTACCTCAATCAGCACAAGCACTGCCAGCAACGGCGTTGCCAGGCGCTGACCGTTGACCTTGGTGAACAGTTTTTGTCCGTCAAGGTTGTCGGTGCTCGGGACAAAGCGGTGGAAGAGTCTCATGGTACGAGTCTTGGACGGATCGGTCTCGTCTTCACCGCCCGATCGGAATATTCCGACTCCCGTGTAGATCAGGAATAAGCCGAATCCAATGAGCACGAAATCGAAGCGGTCAATTATTGCCACGCCGACCAAAATGAAGATGAAACGCATTACCAGGGCGCCGAAGATTCCCCAAAACAGCACGCGATGCTGATATTGGCGCGGCACCTTGAAGTGGGCGAAGATCATCGCCCAGACGAACACGTTGTCAATACTCAGGCTCTTTTCGATCAGATATCCGCTGATGTACTCAACGGCCGCCGCCCGCTCAAACATGGACCCGATTACAAAGGTGAATGATAATCCCAGGCCAACCCACACGGCAGACTCGATCGCCGCCTCACGGACCCCAACGACATGGGCATTTCGGTGGATGACGAGGATGTCAAACAGCAAAAGCGCGGCGATCAGGCCGAGCAACATTGGCCATCCCCACGACGGGACGGTAATATCTACGAAATTTTTATTTTTTTCAGCCGCTAATAGGAGCATCTAACTGCTTTCTCTCGATCCGTGGGAAACGGCGAAACGAAACTATTTCGTTTCTGTTTTACTTCCCCCGATGATCGCTTGCGCTGCCGCAAGTCGGGCTATCGGAATACGATAGGGCGAACAGCTGACGTAGTCAAGTCCAGCACGATAAAAAAAGGCAATTGACTCTGGGTCACCGCCGTGTTCACCGCACACGCCAAGTTTCAGGCCGCGCTTGGCCTTGCGGCCGCGCTTGGCGGCGATCTCAACGAGTTCGCCGACGCCGACTTGGTCGATCGTCTCGAATGGATTTCGTTTGAGCAGACCGGCCTCGAGATATGCCGGCATCATCCGACTCTCGACGTCGTCGCGGCTGA
>JAYTUM010000045.1:0-2407 GCA_043744575.1 Acidimicrobiales bacterium
GCTCTGTCAAAATTTTGATCAGCGCTTCACGATCGAGGCTATGCACAGCACCGACCATTGGCAAGCGACCGACGAACTCAGGGATCATGCCAAACTTCAAAAGATCTTCCGGCATTACTTGGGCGAATAACTCGCCGGGATCTTTTTCTGACTTGGAGCGCACCTGAGCGTGAAAGCCCACACCCTTGCGGCCGATGCGCGACTCGATGATGTTCTCGAGGCCGGCAAATGCGCCGCCGACGATGAACAATACGTTGGTCGTGTCGATCTGGATGAACTCTTGGTGTGGATGCTTGCGCCCTCCCTGTGGTGGCACCGAGGCAACCGTGCCTTCGAGGATCTTGAGCAACGCCTGTTGTACGCCCTCCCCCGAAACATCACGAGTGATCGACGGGTTCTCGCTCTTGCGCGCAACCTTGTCGATTTCGTCGATGTAGACGATGCCCTTCTCCGCGCGCTTGACATCAAAATCTGCGGCCTGCAGCAACTTCAACAAGATATTCTCGACGTCTTCACCCACGTATCCGGCCTCGGTAAGCGCCGTGGCATCGGCGATCGCGAATGGCACGTTCAATAGTCGCGCCAGTGTTTGAGCCATGTGCGTCTTGCCACAACCGGTAGGGCCGAGAAGCAGGATATTGCTCTTTTGCAGTTCAACCCCGTCAGCCCGTGCGCCGGATGATTCGCGATAGCGCAGTCGGCGATAGTGATTGAACACCGCCACCGAGAGAACCTTCTTGGCCTGATCTTGACCGACCACGTATTCGTCAAGAAAGGCGCGAATCTCGCGCGGCGTCGGCAGTTGCTCTGCGCCGACCGTGGCTGGCGCGGCTAAATCTTCGTCGATGATCTCGTTGCACAGGTCGATGCACTCATCGCAAATGTAAACCCCTGGGCCCGCGATCAACTTCTTTACTTGCTTTTGCGACTTACCGCAGAACGAGCACTTCACCATCTCAGCGCTGTCACCAAATTTTGCCATGATGTCTCTCGACCCTACTTATCGAATTGGTCCGCTGCGGTCGGTCATCGCCCGCGAGGTAATAATTTCGTCGATCACGCCATACTCAAGGGCCTCCTTGGCTTCGAGCGTGAAGTCGCGATCGGTGTCAGCGTGAATGCGTTCGATCGACTGTCCGGTGTGCTTAGCGATGATCTCCTCGAGTAGCTCGCGCATGCGCAGAATTTCGCGCGCCGCAATCTCGAGGTCTGTCACCTGAGCGTAACCAACCTGCCCGTATGGCTGGTGCAACAGCACGCGAGCGTGAGGCAGGGCCAGGCGCTTGCCCTTTGTGCCAGCTGCCAACAATACTGCGGCTGCCGATGCCGCCTGCCCCATGCAGATCGTAGCGATGTCGTTTTTAATGAACTGCATCGTGTCGTAGATCGCGAACAGCGCGGTGATGTCGCCGCCAGGGCTGTTGATGTAGATGTTGATGTCCTTGTCTGGATTCTCGCTCTCAAGGTGAATCAACTGCGCGCAAACCAAGTTGGCGATCGTGTCATCGATGGGTGTACCCAGGATAATAATGTTCTCTTTAAGCAACCGACTGTAGAGATCTGATACGCGTTCTCCCCTGCTGGTCTGTTCGGTGACGTTGGGAACGTAGTAGCTCCGAATGACGTTGTTGTCGGGCATTAACTGTCTCCTTGGGGTTGAATCAAATTGTAGTTGCAGCCTCGGTCTCGACCGTGGACTCTGGAGCCGACTTTTGGGCGCTGATATCGGAGCTCGTATCGGAGTTGATTGCAGTATCCGGTTCATCACCAAAAATGATGTCTGCATCAATCTTGTTTCCCAGCGGGTCGACCAGATTGGTGTTGTGCAACAGCCAGTCGACGGCCTTCGATTTACGAATCTGGGCTTTCAACTCGGCGATGGCGTCGCTCTTTTCGTAGGCCTTACGAACCTGCGGCAACTTGCGGCCTACCTGAATCGCGATGCGCTGTAATTCTGTCTCGAGATCGTCTTCATCGGCGACGATATTCTCGGCGACTGCAACAGCCCGCAACGCCAGGTCGACCTTGACCGCAACCCGCGACTGCTCGCGCATGGTCTCGATAAAGGCTTCGGTGCTTTGGCCGGTTGACGAGAGCCATTGTTCGAGCGCAATTCCCTGCGACTTAAACTGCTCTACCGTGTTCTTGACTCGCGCTTGCAAATCATTGGCAAGCATCGCCTCTGGCACCTCGATCGACACAAGTTCGCCGAGCGCGTTGGTGGTGCGATCGACGAACACGCGGCGGGCCTGATTAAGTTTCATCGCCTCAAGTTTTTCACGTACCGACTTCCTCCAGCCATCAATGGTCTCCTGCTCGGCGACGTTCTCGGCAACCCAATCGTCGGTCAGATCTTCGAGCGCCATCTCTTGAATCTTCTTGACCGCGATCGTCATCTCGGCAACAT
>JAYTUM010000046.1:0-2381 GCA_043744575.1 Acidimicrobiales bacterium
GGACCTTGCCGGTCTCGGCCGTGAATCCGACCTTGTGCAACTCCTGACCGCCCTTGAAACCAATGGCGAACAGCAAATAGAGGGACAAGAACTTGGTAACTGGGGCCGGGATCTCGAGGTTCGATCGGATCACACCGATGAACGCACCGAGGAAAAAGTAGAGAATCGCCGGATCCACAAGGTTCTTTAGCAATGCTCACTCCGCTCACTGCGTTTGTCTACGCCGACCTGGTGCATTGGAGAGAACTATAGCGACCACGAATACTCCAGGAGCGAACTGGTCATGCCGTTAAACTGCGAGATACGATTGGTCGCGGTCAATCAAGTCGAATGATCCCGCGTCTACCTTTACTGAGGAACATCACCTCATGCAGGAGAAAACAAAATGAACCGCAGTGATTTGACAAAAATGACTCGGGTTAATTTAATTTTCACTGCGATCGAGGCCCCGTGCGACATCCGCTGATCGGCGTAGTCATGGGCAGCGAAAGCGACTGGAAGGTGATGCAGCACGCTATTGATGTGCTTCGGGATTTCGCCGTGCCCCACGAAACCAAGGTGTTATCGGCTCACCGTACGCCCGATGACCTGTACAGCTACGCCGAGACCGCTGCAACGCGTGGCTTGCAGTGCATCATTGCTGGTGCAGGAGGGTCTGCGCATTTGCCGGGCATGCTCGCCGCCAAGACCGTTGTGCCTGTGCTGGGCGTGCCAGTGACATCGCGCGCACTCAAGGGTCTCGATTCGCTGCTGTCGATTGTCCAGATGCCTGCAGGAATTCCCGTTGCGACCTTTGCCATCGGCGATGCAGGCGCGACCAATGCGGCGCTGTTTGCGGTTGCGATGCTCGCCAACCACGACGTCAGACTCGCGCGCAAGCTTGCCGCGTTTCGCAAGCAACAGACTGTCAAGGTACGGGCGACCCGCCTGCCGAAAGCCTGAACTCCGGCATGATTCTTCCCGGAGCAACGCTCGGCATGCTCGGCGGCGGCCAACTCGGGCGCATGTTTACGGTCGCCGCTCGCACGATGGGTTACCACGTGATTGTGCTCGACCCCAACCCCGAGAGCCCGGCCGGCGATCTCGCTACAGACCACGTCTGCGCCGAGTACGGTGACCCGAGCGCGCTTGAATATTTCGCCCGAACCTGCGCCGCAATCACTACCGAGTTCGAAAACGTGCCGGCAGCGGCGCTCGACAAACTGGCATCCTCCTGTGAAGTGAGGCCGAGCGCCAACGCGGTCGCGATCGCTCAAGATCGCATCCGCGAAAAGACATTCCTGCGCAATTGCAAGTTACCCGTCGCCAAGTTCGTAGTAGTGCGTAGCGAGGCTGAACTTGAAGTTGCGCTCAATTTCATTGGTCTGCCCGCGCTGCTCAAAGTAAGCCGCTTCGGTTATGACGGCAAGGGCCAGGCGCGCGTGTCAAATCTAGAAGATGCGCGCGCGGCGTGGGACTTGCTGGAACGCGAACCGTGTGTGCTCGAAGAACTGCTTACGCTCGAAGCCGAAATATCGGTGGTGCTGGCGCGCGGTGCAGACGGTCAAATTGCCACTTTCCCGGTCGCACAGAACGTGCATCGACATGGCATTCTCGACCTGAGCATCGTGCCGACGCGCGTAAGTGCTGCCGTGCAACAAGAGGCGGTTGCGCTCGCACAGGTCATCGCCGAGCGACTTGAGTACGTCGGTGTTCTTGCGGTCGAGTTTTTCGTGCTTGCGGGCGAGAAATTAGTCGTGAACGAAATCGCGCCGCGCCCGCACAACAGCGGTCACTACACGCTCGATGCCTGCGTGACCAGCCAGTTTGAGCAGCAGGTGCGTGCCCTCTGCGGCCTGTCGCTTGGGTCGACGCGACTGCTCACGCCCGCCGTGATGGTGAACTTATTGGGCGACTTGTGGTCGCCGAATTGCGGTGAGCCAGACTGGAATGCGCTGTTGAGCGATCCGCGCATCAAATTGCATCTATACGGCAAGAAAGATCCACGTCCTGGGCGCAAGATGGGTCACTTCACCTGCGTAGATGAAAATCCTGATGTGGCTCTTTCCTTAGCCATCGCGACTCGCTCGGCACTGGGTTTACCCGATCATTCAACCCAGGTAGCGGGGTGACAGCCACGCCATCTAACAATCCGTCGGTTTATGACGGGCAGCGCGTCGCCTTTCTCACCCAGCACGGCAAGGATCAAATAGTTGCGCCGTTAATGATGTCCGAGCTCGGTTGCCAGGTGGTGCGGGTTACTGGCTACGACACCGATCTACTAGGCACCTTCACGCGCGAAATCCCGCGTGCCGGCTCGCAAATTGAGGCCGCGCGCCGCAAGGCACGCATTGGTATGCAGTTGGCCGGATGGCCCCTCGGTCTTGCAAGCGAAGGTTCGT
>JAYTUM010000047.1:0-9211 GCA_043744575.1 Acidimicrobiales bacterium
GGCGCGACCAAGAACGAGATTCTGGCGAATCTTTGGAGCATAGGCAAAGGCCGTGTAGTAGCACAGGGTCAAACCCGGCATAGCGAGCGCCCATCCCACAATTTTGGCGATCGGGGCAGTGACATTATCGCTGGATGCCAGCAGCAACAATGGCACCGCCGTCATCAGTAACAGCGTGTACCACTTCCCGAGATTACTCACAGCAAAGCGCTTCATCCCAAACGCAGTTGCGATCATCAGCGCTGCGCTCAGCATCAATTCCCTCATGACTATGGCGACGCCCAACCAGATCGGGATCGCCCCACTGATCAATACAGCACTCGTGCCGACAACAAACAAAATTCGGTCAGTAGCGGGGTCAAACACCGCCCCGAAAGCGCTACTTTGCGAGAACCTGCGCGCCACCCAGCCATCGACCCAGTCGCTCATGCCCAACACGCCAAGCAACAATGCCGCCAGAGCCGTCTCGTCACGGGCAAACAAAAGCCAAAGGAATACTGGAAGGCAGCATAGACGCACCGCCGTAATCAGATTAGGAACCGTCAATATGTTGCGAGTCGACGCGGTGCTATTCACGCCAGAATGTTACAAGCCGCCATCATCTACGATCGCCTCATGACAATGTTACTTAAATCCAATGACGGGGCTCCGATGGTCGCCGTGATAACGGGCGCAGCCTCGGGCATGGGCGAAGCCTTCGCCCGCAGGCTCGCCGAAGATGGCGCGATTGTTGCAGTCCTAGATATTAATAGCAAGCGGGCCAGGACGATTGCCGACGAAATCGGTGGAATGGCCTATGAAGTCGATGTCGCCGATTCGACTGCTTTCGACGCTGCCGTCGACAAAGTAGTCGCCAGGCACGGCCAACTGGACATCTTAATCAACAACGCTGGCATCGCTCCGCCCATATCTGATTCAGATCTCGACATCACGATTTCTAATCAAATGAAGCGCTACGCCAACGACATCGCGGGACTCGAGCCCGTCAACTATCTAACTCGACTTTCGAATCACGATTGGGACAGAATGATCAAGGTGCATCTTTACGGAACCTTCTATGGTTGTCGTGCGGCGCTACGCCATATGATCCCCGCCCGCTCGGGCAGCATCGTCAACATTTCTTCAGTGCTCGGTCAGCGGCACTCGGCGGCCGCCCCGCACTACGCGGCCGCGAAGGCAGGGATAATCTCACTCACCAAATCTGTTTCCGAAGAATCATCAGGCTTAGGCGTACGAGTGAACGCGGTCTGCCCCGGATGGATCGACACGCCTCTGATAGCGCCATTTGGCGATCGACTCAAAATGATGATCACATCACGAATCGGTATCGGACGGATGGGAACTGCAGAAGAACTTGCCGAACTCGTTCGCTTCTTATGCGGGCCGGAAAGCAGCTATTGCACCGGCGACATCTTCACGGCCTCGGGTGGCTACAACTAGTGCCGACTTTATTTTCGAGGATAATTAACGGCGATGTGCCCGCCACGTTCGTGTACCGCGACAATTTGTGCGTATGTTTCATGACGATTAACCCGATCACCGTCGGCCACGCCCTGGTGGCGCCAATTCAAGAAGTCGATCAGTGGAGCGACCTTTCAGATACGGCTACCGCGCATATCTTCAACATTGCCCGTCGAATCTCGGCAGCTCAGAAAATCGCGTTCGAGTGCGCCAGGGTCGGGCTCATCGTGGCTGGATACGAGATCCCCCATTGCCACCTACACCTGATACCGAGCAACTCGATGGATGATCTCCGGTTCGAAAACGCCGCATCGCACGCTAACCCAGCAGAATTGAAATCGGCTGCGATCAAGATTATTAGTGCTTTTCGCCCTTAACTGGCGCGATCAATTGCGGGCCCCGATTGCGCGTGCTGTTTACCGCAGTATCGACCATTACATACGACAACGAATCGTTCCCGGCGCTATGCAGCAATTCGAGGTCGGCATCGCCTGGCTTCAACCATGCGCCGACGCCGACTTCATTCAATAAAACAGGCATTCGGTTATGCACCGCAGCAACTTTCTCATTCGCGTCTGTTGTGATTAGCACGCAAGAGTGCAACTCTGGTGCGTTGGAAGCAGACCCCGGCTCCTTCCAGGTTGTCCACAATCCGGCGGCCGCAAAAACCTGGCCGCCGATTGGCGTGAAGTAGAAAGGCTGCTTAATAATCTTTGCGCCCGACTCTTCGCTCTTGGCGACTGCCATCCACTCGAAATAACCGTCAAGCGGGATGACGCAGCGCCTGGACTTCACAAGACTTCGAAAACTCGGTTTCTCGGTAATGGTCTCGCAACGGGCATTGATCAGGCTCGCCGCACGAGAGCAATCCTTTGCCCACGATGGCACTAGTCCCCACGAGAAATTCTCGACGTATCGAACGTCATCTCGTTGCACCACGCCGTAGACACTCGTCGTCGGCGCAAGATTAAAATTTGGTGGCACATCTACCGCTGCTACAACCGCAGCGAAAAGCTCGGCGATCTCGGCTGCGCTAGAAGTCGATACGAAACGGCCGCACATCTGAAGACCTAATTGAAAATTCCGCTGGGCACTGCAAACACCCACACCAGCAGCGGTGTTATTAACAGGCCAGGCAACAATGACCCGAGACGAATCTTCTTAATGTCGAGAAGATTGATGCCGATTGCCATCACCGCAATACCGCCCGCGGCAAACAACTCGATTCGCATTCGGTCATTGAGCAATGAGTCCAGGCCGGTGCCGAAGACGGTCAGCGTACCCTGAACCGCAAAGACGCTCAATGCCGCGAACAAAGCGCCGACCCCATAAACCGCTGCGAAAATAATCGTCATGAAGCCGTCTAGCGTGCCCTTGATTATGTACAACTGCGGCGTCTTGCCGCTGGCGTCTTCGATTGCGCCGAGAATGGTTAACGGCCCGACGCAAAAAAGCAGGGTCGCTGTCGCAAAACCTTCTGCGAAACGATGGTGAACGGCGTCTTCCGCGAATTTACGTCGCAGAATCTCGCCGAGCCGCTCGAGACGCCGATCGATTTCTAGCAATTCGCCGATTATTGCGCCGATCACCATCCCAACAAGCGGGAACACCATGTTGTGCGTTCCCATCGCGTCGCGCAGACCGATCGCCAGTGTGACCAGACCGATCACCTGCACAACAATTATCCGCACGCGTTCGTCGATGCGACCACCAATTAGTAACCCAATTCCGCCACCGAGCAAGACTGTCGCGGTATTTATCAATGTGCCTAGGCCGCGCATAGACAGCAACAATATCTGCGAGGCGTGCCTGTATCGATGATCAAGGCGTCGCCTACTCAAGCTTTGCAAAGAGTAACTTAGGCAAGGTGTTCATCCTGTGCGCCGTCGCCGCGGCGCTCTTTTATGGCGTGGCCGATTATTCAGGCGCGCGCGCCACGCGACATACTGCCGCGACCTCGGTAACCTTCGTCGGTCAATCTGTCGCCCTACTCTTACTTTTAGCAATAGTTCCACTCACACACGCGCGGACGCCGTCCCTGGGAGACTGGATATGGAGCGGCGGCAGCGGGTTCGGCGGCGCGTTGGCGCTGGTCTCGTTTTACACGGCGATGAGCCGCGGATCGATGACAGTTATCGCGCCGATCTCAGCCGTGATCGGCATGAGCATTCCGGTGATCGTCGGCCTCTCCCAGGGTGAGAGACCCGCGCCGATTGCATTTCTCGGAATCGCGATGGCGATTGCGGCGGTCGCCCTTGTCAGCGATGTACTCGATCACCACGATCTGCCGACGCCATGGAGCGCGATCGGAATGGCCGCCGTCGCTGGTGTCGGTTTTGGACTAATTTTCGTCTTTCTCAACCAAACCTCAAAAGACATTGGATTGTGGCCCCTCGTCGGACAGAGACTGGTCAGCGTCCCCGCCGTGGGGCTCCTCATTCTATTTTCGCGACACCACCAGAAAATTCCGCGAGTAGCCGTTCCTCTCGTGGTTCTGTCTGGAGTTCTCGACACAACCGCCAACGGCCTATACCTGATAGCCGTCCGAGCGGGGTTGCTTTCGCTCGTTGCGGTGATCACGGCGCTGTATCCCGTTTCAACTGTGTTGCTGGCATTGCGATTTGATCACGAAAGATTGCACCCTTCGCAATGGCTCGGCATGGCTCTTGGGGCAGTCTCGCTAATGATCGTCGGCTACGCCTCTTCGCTGTGAAGCAGAAAAATTAATTCACCGGTGTTAGCGGCTCACCGCCGCGGGCAATGCGAACCGCGTTGTTGGCCGCCAGAGTCGCCATCGCGGATCGCGTCTCAAGTGTTGCCGATCCCATGTGCGGGATCAACACGACATCGTCGCGATTGATCAGGCCTTGGTGAACCAATGGCTCGTTCTCGAATACGTCTAGGCCAGCGCCAGCAATCTGTCGTGACTCGAGCGCTGCCACGAGCGCTGCCTCGTCGACAATCGGCCCGCGAGCGGTGTTGATCAAAAATGCGCTGCTCTTCATCAATTCAAATTGCTTGGCGCCGAACATGCGCAGAGTCGAATCGTTCGATGGACAGTGAATAGAAATGACGTCGCTGGTCGCCAGCAATTCTTCTTGAGAAAGGCGCTGCATCAAAAGCTCCTTCTCAAGATCGTCACTGGCATTACTGCGACCGCTGTAAGCAATCGTCATTCCGAATGCTCGAGCCCGCCGTGCCGTTGCGGCGCCGATGGCACCCATTCCGACGATGCCCAATTGACGCCCTTGAATTCCGGCGCCGAGCATGTAGTGCATTCCCCACCGCCATGGAGTTTGGCTCCGAATTACTCGCTCGCCCTCGGCTAGTCGCCTTGTCGACATTAAGATCAACGCCATCGCGATGTCTGCCGTCGCCTCCGTTAGAACTCCTGGCGTATTTGTGACACGAACTTTGCGCGCAGTGCAGGCGTCAACATCGATGTTGTTGAAGCCGACCGCCACGTTGCAAACTGCCCGCAGTTGCGGACCTGACGCCTCCAACAACTCTGCATCTACTTTCTCCGTCAGCAGCGTCACCAAAATATCCGCGCCTGCGACCATCTCAAGCAACTCCGCGCGAGTCGCTGTATTCTCGCCATCCCATGCTTCGGTCAAAATCCCAGAAACCGACAGAACATCTATCCCTGCCTGTGGAATCTTGCCGGTAACAACTAGGCGAATCATGCCGTGGTCAGTGTCACGAGGCTCTGACCCAATCGCCTAAACGCTTTAGGCCGCGTTCGATCTCGGGGATATTGATTCCGCTGTACGCGAGGCGTATGTAATTACCCTTCTCGCCGCCGAACGGTCTGCCGAAATGCCGGCGATTACAAAACGACATTCCTGTATGGTGCAATGCGGCCAAAGCGAATTCGCCCACGTCGCTGTGACCGGTGCGGGCCATCGCGGCTGTGACTTCAGGAAATATGTAGAACGCGCTGTTTGGCGTGTGCACTCGCATCCCCGGAATCGCCTCAACGTATTTTATTGCCGCGTCGCGGCGCACGCGAAGCGCATCCAGAATCTGCAGCGGGCCCGACTGATCGCCGGTAATCGCCTCGACTCCAGCCCACTGCACAAACTGGGTCGTGCAACTCTCTTCGTTGGTGTTCAGTCGCGCAATGCGCTCGACGATGTCTGCCGGGCCGATGGCTGCGCCGAGGCGCCAACCGGTCATCGCAAATTTTTTCGAAAACGTGTACAAAATAACAGTGCGTTCTAACATGCCCGGAAGAGACACGATGCTCTTGCTCGTGCCCGCATAGCGAATGTCGTAGTACGCCTCATCGGCGAGCACCCAGAGGTTGTGCTTGATCGCGATGGCCGCGAGAGAATTGCGCTCGGCCTCAGACATTTCCGCCGCCAACGGGTTCTGTTGGTCGTTCAGGATCAGCGCCTTCGTGCGCGGAGTAATCTTAGATTCCAGATACTCAATGTCGATTTGAAAACCCGATGTGGTGTCGAGATAACGGTAAGGCACAGCGACGCCGTCATTGAATTCAATTTGGCTCTCGTAAATTGGAAAACCAGGGTTTGGGTATAGAACCTCGTCGCCCGGGTTCATAACCGCTCGCAAGAACTTACCGATGACGGGCTTACCGCCAGGCTGAACGGCGACATTCTCGGGACCGAATTTGACTCCGCGCTGTGCGCCGATGCTCTCGGCCAACGCTGCGCGAAGCGGTGCGATGCCCGCGTTTGGGCAGTAGCCCGTGCGACCGTCAAAGACAGCCTTGGCCATTGCCTGAGAGACGTTGGCGGGTGTCGCGAGGTTCAAATCTCCCAAGTGAAATGGGAAAACTTCATTTCCTTTTGACAACCAGTCGGCGGCAGTCGCGGCCACCGCGAAAGCAGTCTCGGTTCCGAGTCTTCCCATTCGATGCGCAAATTCCATTGTTCTCCCTGTCTATGTTTGGTACACATCCTAGACAGGACCTCGATGCTCAGATATATCACAACGGGCTGGAATAGGAAATCTAGGGAAGCACGTAATTGTCGAATTCTCCAATTGATTCATCGACGCCATATGGGCGACACTCCGAGACCCCACCTGCTGAAGAGTATCTGCGGCCAATGCCGAACGCCGGCCGGCACCGCAGTGGAGAATGAAACGACGATCGGGGTCAAATTCCGGTCGGTGTAGCGAAAAGGTCGGATCCGCCCCCAGAAGATCGACCAGGAGAACGTCGCCCGATTCGATTTCGATAGCTATCTGGCCGACGGTCAGATTCTCAATTCGTTCCTTGGCCAGTAATTTTTCCATCCCTCGACCCCCTGTGCATTGGATAGGCAAAATTGAGGATCATCTATTGAGCCCTGGTCTACGATCGATAAATGCTCGAACCTATAACGCCCTGTTGACCATGGTCGAATCATCGTCATTCGTTTCGTTGCTAACGCAACCTAATCGAGAATTAGGGCGGGAAATTATTTGACGGACATCATTGTTGCCGGGGGAAGTTTCGCTGGACTCTCGGCCGCCTTGTTCATGGCCCGTCGTGGTCATGATGTCACGATCGTCGAGCGTGACGGCCCACCGACAGGTTCAAGTCCTGACGACGACGCCAACAATTGGGAACGTCCGGGGGCGCCACAGTCACGCCAGTCGCATCTTTTGCTTGGCAGAGCTCGCCGAGTACTCGCCGAAGAGTCGCCCGACGTCATCGACGAATTCATTGCCCGAGGAATCCGCCAAGCACCAGTTGCCGTTGGTGCGGGTTTGTTAGACGGCGAATACTTCCTGATGAGTCGACGCCTCGTAGCCGAGGCAACTCTGCGACGAATAGTGGAGCGAGAACCTGGCATCAGGATAATCTCTGGAGATGCAGTAGCCGCACTTGAGGTTGATGGGGCGGGCACGATTCCCATTGCAACTGGCGTAAAACTGGCGTCGGGTACGGTGCTCACCGCTCCGCTAGTCGTCGATGCAGGAGGACGTCGCTCGGCGTTGCCGAGTTGGCTCGCACTGATCGGAGCCAGACCTCTTATTGATCAGATACAGGAGTGTGGATTTTTCTATACGACTCGCTACTTTCGAGTTCGTCCCGGTTGCACGGCTCCAATCACCCGTTTACCGGCATCGTTCGCCCTTGACTATGCGACGGTACTCGCCTTCGGCGGAGACAATGGAACCTTCTCGATCACAGCGACTCTCTCAACTCATGATCCCCTGCGGTCCAGACTCAGGGATCCCAACTGCCATACTAGGTTCCTAAAGGCGGTGCCGACAACCGCGCCATGGATGGCTGTAGGTGATCCAATCAGCGATATCTCGACAATGTCGCGAATCGAAAATCGGCGCAGGATTCTTGTCGACGACGACGGACCGATCATTGGTGGCGTTGTTGCCGTCGGCGACGCGGCGTTGCACACAAACCCGACCCTTGGGCGAGGTATTTCACTCGCTTTCTGGCACGCCCAACATCTAGCCGAAGTTGCAGGTACAGCCGCCGATGATCCGGTTGGGTTCGTACAGAATTTCCACAACTGGACCACCGAGCATCTTGGAGTCTGGTTCGATACACAGGTTGCCGCTGATGCCGCTGGCCTCGCCCGACTCGACGCCGGCCTACGCGGCGAACGACTTCCCCCGAGTAGTGATCCAATGAGTCGAATGCTGGCTGCCGCCTTCGTGTGTGCGGAACATGATTCAGTTGTTGGAAATGCTGTGGCGGCCATGGTTCACCTCCTTAAGTCTCCGATGGAAGCGCTCGGAGATCCCACTGTGGCCAGCTGCATTGCGCTGTACTTAAAAACCAACCCCGATCTGGAACGAAAACTCGACATGCCAAGTCGACGCGAGTTCGAAACAATCGCATCTATGTGAAATCGCGATTAGGGCTTATGTGCACGCCCGAGAATGTGATGGGCCACAAGTTTTGCGAGTGATCCTGCACCCTCCGGCAAATCGCTTCCAAATTAGATCGACAAGTTTCTATACGCGAGCCAGGTTTGAGTCGTCGGCGAGTACATGCTCATAAAAGCGAAGTTCACCGCCTTTGCGGAGCACGCGGAGAATTTCGTGCAACGAGGTCGCATGACTGGCCACGGAACACAACACCAGAGACATCACCGCTGCGTCGGAAGTACTCATGCGATTGCAATTATGGGCAAAAATCAGATGATGTACGCGTGCCGTTTTCGCGGTCACTTTCAAAACCTCCTTGTCATGATCAAATTATAATGACCAAATTATTCTCTCTGGTAGTGTTCAATCACCACCTACAAACTTAGGAGACACAAAATGGATGAGAAGTCACAAAAAAAATTTAATGATTCAGTAGCAAAGGCTCAGAAGGTGCTCGACAAGTCGATTGCCGCGGCCCAAAAGACTTTTAATGCCGCGACTGCGGCTGCTCAGAAAGCACTAAACGCGGTCAAGAAGTAACGATCGACACTCCTAGATGCGCGGGTATTTAGGTACTCGAAAGATCAAATCTAAACGATGTTGTGGCTGAGGTGGTTCTTCGTTGGGCTTGGATTGCTCGCGGCGTCCTGGGCGATTTTAATCGTTCTTGCGAAACGCCTGCCTCCAGGCTTAGCGCGCGACCTCGTCGCGTTTCTTCCAGCGTGCGCCACGACAATGCGACGCCTTCGAAGCCATCCGGCGGTGCCCCGTAGCGCACGGTGGTTAACAGTTTTTGCACTCATCTGGGTCATATCTCCAATCGATCTAATTCCCGAATTTCTTCCGGTGATCGGACCGCTCGATGACGTGGTCGTCGTTGTACTCGTGTTGCGCTACGTGG
>JAYTUM010000048.1:0-9186 GCA_043744575.1 Acidimicrobiales bacterium
ATAAATGTGGTGGATGTCACACAAAACCGCGAAACTACGCGGTTTGGCGGGCCTTAGGCCGATACTCAAGTATTACGGTTAGATAACAACCGGCGCCACACCCCGAGAATGGCGAATAGACCCATGCTGCCCACTATCACGGCGATCACGCCGTACACGAATCTGGGCGCGCGATGCAGCGTCGCCACCAAATAAACATCTGGTGAGATGAAGGTCGCCGCCGCCAAAACGCCCCATTTGACTGCCTTTTCGCCATCACGTCTCACGGCGCTGCGCACGAGCCGCGCCGTCGCTACCCCGTATGGCCACGAAGACCCCACGTCGATCACAAAGTAAATCAGCGGGTTAACGCCGTACTTGGCCAGCGCCTTCCACACCACCAGCGACCGCAAAACGCCGTATAAGACGACCGCAACAACCCACGCAGTTTCCAGCGTCTTCGCGCGCTTAGTTGTGTCAATCCTCATTACTTCGCGATCCTACGGCGGTCCTGCGCTAGGTTGGTTTGTCTCCATGGCGGATAGTTGCGCCGAGACCACCACCGCGATGACGCCACCCGACACTTCCCCAATTGGCACAGACCCGAGTCCGACAGGGGCGCGAGAGCGGCGCACGGGAGCGGCAATCCACTTGCTCACCGCGAGCGGGGCCGTTGCCGGCTTCGCCGCCCTTCAGGCTGTCATCCGCGGCGACATTCGCGCCTCGCTGTTGTGGCTGATCGTGTGCCAGGTACTCGACGGCCTCGACGGCCCGATCGCCCGTAAATTTGAAGTGTCGACTCACGCCCCCAACGTTGACGGCCACATCTTGGATCTGATCGTCGACTACGTCACCTGCGTGATCGTGCCGGTCGAGCTGATATTTCGCCTTGACCTGCTGCCTCGCGACTGGATCTTGGCGCTCAGCGCCGCAATCATCCTCACATCGGCGCTGTGGTTTTCGCGCACCGACCAAGAAACTTCGGACGACTGGTTCAACGGCTTCCCTGCAGCGTGGAACATAGTCATCCCGACGTTCATCATTCTCGACGTGGGCAAAAATTGGGCCAGCGCCATCACCATCGTGCTGTGCGCAGCCCAACTCACGAGCGTCAAAATCCCGCACATGACCAAGGTGCGTGCGATCAGGCCGCTAACGATGACGATCGTCGTGATCTACCTGGCTGACCTGACGTGGCTGTCGGCGATTTACCCGAATGACCCAAAGTGGGCAATGGCAATTCTTCTGATCGGGCCGATCTACATTGCAATGATCTCGATCTGGCGCACCTGGTTCTCGCGCCGATCAGTATTCGGGCTGCGAATTGCTAGTTAGTTATTGCGCCAAGTATTTAGATCACGGCGGCAACGGCGCCCTGGGCAACGGTAAATACATCACTCGCTCCCAGCACCGCGTCGAGCACGTCTAGTTCGACACCCTCGCCGCTCTCGTTACGCAGCAGCGCAGGACCGCCGATCGCCACGATTGCATCGTCGTGCTCGCTCACCTCGCCAAGTCGAAGTATTCGCAGGTGCACGGGCGCCGCGCCGTGCGGCACCATCAAGTTGAGGGCCTTGGCCGAACCGTCGAGCAGTGCGCAATAGACATCAGCTGCCCCATCAAACACGGTGATTGATTCCGGATCGCAGTGGTGGGTCTCGCCGTCGATCGTCAGAATCACGCCGCCACCTAGGGCAACGCAAAACTCGCGGGTGACACCACTAAACACCGAAAACTGCACATCGGTTGTCAAGTCGGCTGTCGACAAGCGCCAGCCGGTTTTTGCTGCGATCTCGTATTGCACCCCAAGGCCATTGCGCCACGGCATGCCCGCGCGCTGGCTGGCTTTTTGCACGATCACGGACAGTAGCGACTGCCCTTTTCGCGGTACACCTGAACCAAGGCCAGTTGCTTGTCGGTGATGCCGATCGCCGTAGCCAGATCGAGCCCGCAAATCACGGTGTTCGCGAGATTGGCATTTGTGAAATTTGCGCCACTCACAATAGCCGCGGTGAGATTCGCGCTTGTGAGGTTGGCGCCAGTCAAGTCTGCGCCTGTCAGGTTGACCCGAATCATCACTGCCTGCTTAAGGTTGGCGCGCACGAGCAATGCCGCCGACATGTCGGCGACGCTGAAATCGACGAACTCGAGTTTGAGGTTTGAAAAGTTGAACCCGGCCAAGTTGGCAAATTGGCACTGCAGAACCTTGATGCACAAATAGTCGCGCGAGGGTACGGTCGTCTCGGGAACAGTCGTCTCGGGAACAGTCGTCTCGGGCACGGTTGGAGTGGGCGCAGTCGTCTCGGGCACGGTTGTCGCTGGCCCGGTTGCCGCGGGAACTGCCGTGTCTGGCGTCGCCGCCGAATCGGTCGTGGCGACAGATGTCGAACCCGACGAATCGGGAGTATTCACGGCGCAGGCAGTGATCGAAATGCTCGCCAGAATCAAGACGACAACTAGGCGTTTCACAGATTGATTCTAGGCGCTGAGCAGTCGCGGTATCTTGATATGTCTGATGACGACAGCACAGCAATGGTCAACGCCCGACATGGTTTCGCAACTGGAACATGTGCTTGTGCGCACGCCGACAACGGTTGGAAATTTCGTCGAAGATGGTCACTGGCGCCAGCCAGATTTGGCGGCGCTATTAACCGAGCACGCTGAGTTCGTAAAATTGCTCATGAGCCTCGGCTGCAAGGTGCACATTGCGGCGCCGCTCAACGGTCTCGTCGACTCGGTGTACATGCACGACCCGATGATCATGACACCGCACGGCGCCATCTTATTACGAATGGCCAAGCCGATTCGCGGCCCCGAACCACAACACTTAGGCGATGATCTAGTGCGCCTCGGCGTGCCTATTCTCGGCACACTCACGGCGCCAGCGTGCGCCGACGGCGGCGACAAGGTTTGGCTCGACGCCAAGACGCTGCTAGTCGGCCACGGGTACCGCACCAACGGCGCCGGCATCGAGCAAATTAGAGCGCTGCTCTCGCCGTTCGGCGTGACCGTGCACGTCTTCGACTTGCCGCACTTCATGGGCCGCGACGCCGTCTTGCATTTGATGTCTGTGATTTCGCCGATCAGCCACGATCTCGCGGTCGTCTACGAGCCGCTGGCGCCAGTGCGCATGCTCGAACTGCTCGAGTCGCGCGGTATTTCGTGGCTCGCGGTTAGCGAATCAGAGATGCTGACTCAGGGCGGTAACATCTTGACAATTCGTCCGAATGTTGTGGTACTCGCCGCGGGCAACCCCGAAATTGAAGCTAAGTTGCGCGCCAGGAGTGTCGAGGTGCACCTGTTTCACGGCGAGAACGTGGCCGTGCGCGGCGACGGTGGGCCGACGTGTCTAACTGCTCCGCTGCAGCGCTTGCCGTAAAACATTTAAGGCGCTGATCACAGAGAGTTGGCGCATCTGCTCGCGCTGTGCTGGCAGCTGCAGTGTCACCGACTCTGTCGACTTGTCGGCTAGTGCCAACCCGATGCACAACGTGCCGACTTGCTTGCCTTCTTGCTCGGCGGGACCAGCAACACCTGTGAGCGCAAGACCAACGTCGCTGCCAAGTGTGCGCTTGGCGCCGATCGCCATCTCGATCGCGGCCTGCTCTGACACGACTGGTCCGGGCGTCACGCCCAGCAATTCAACCTTGACATCGCTGGCGTAGGAGACGATTGATCCGCGCAACACCTCGCTCGCACCGGCAATGCCCGTGAGCCTTCCGGCCACTAGGCCGCCCGTCACGGACTCGGCTAGCCCAAGCGTCAAACCGCGCTCGCGCAACATCTGCAACACGACTGACTCCATCGTGTCGTTGTCTGTTGCGAACACGATGTCTCCGACCACGGCGCGTACCTTGGCGTCCCAAATGTCTAGCAACGCCACAACCTCTTGATGCGTTGCAGCCTTTGCCGTCAGGCGAACTTTGATGCCCTCCCATCCGCTGGCGAGAAATGCCAGCGTCGTGTTGCCGACCTTTTCTAGTTCGGCGATAACCGAAAATAATTGCTCGTTGAGCCCGCTCTCGCTATTGCCCCAGGTGCGCAACACGCGGCTGCCGATCGCGGTAACCTCTCCGCTGCGCGCCAGCAGGTCTGGCAAGATCGCGCGCTCGTACATCTCGAACAACTCATATGGCACGCCCGGCACCGCGTACATCACCTTGTCGCCGACCGGGCAGATCAGCCCGGGCGCCGTGCCGCGGCGCTGCGCTATCGGCGTTGCGCCGCGCGGCACCATCGCCTGACGCATATTGATCTCTGGCATCCGCCGATTGCGCGATGCGAACATCTCGGAAATCACCATGCCGATTTCGTCGTCGAATTCGAGTTCGACGCCCATCACCTGGGCGATCGCCTCGCGGGTGATGTCGTCGTGAGTTGGCCCGAGCCCGCCGCAAATAATGATCGCATCGGCCTCGACGAGTGTCTGGCGGATGGCCTTGACCATGCGCCCTAGGTTGTCGCCGACCTTGACCTGCAAGCATGAGTCGATACCCGCGAGCGCCAACTGCTCGCCTAGCCACGCCGAGTTGGTGTCGATTATCTGCCCTAATAACAACTCGGTGCCGACTGCGACCACATCACAGCGCATAACTACGTTGTCTTTCTGGCGCGAACTGCTACGGCGGCGTATTGCAAACCGCTGACCACTGTGAGCACGACCGCGATCCACAAACTGATCATCCACGTGAATGAATAATCGCCACTAGTCAGCGGAAGGACAACGAAACCGACGGCAACCTGCTGGCTCAGCGTCTTAAATTTTGCAGTGCGGCTGGCGGGCACGCTGACGCCCTTGGCGCCAGCAAACACGCGGTACACGCTGATTGCAATTTCGCGAAAGGCGATGATCGCCACGGGCCAGATTGAGAACACTCCCTGCGAGACAATCATGAACATCGCGCCGAGTACGGCAACCTTGTCGGCCAGCGGGTCGAGAAACGCGCCGCTGCGAGTAGTGCCGTGCTTACGCGCCAACTGGCCGTCGATAAGGTCGCTAAGGCACAGCAGGAACCACAACCCCGTGGCCACCCACGAGCCCGTTCTGCCCTCCGGGATAATTACAAAAAACAGCGGCGATACGAGCAAGCGGCTAACCGTGACAGCGTTCGCCCACGTACGGATTGCGGTTGGGTCAACTGGCATCGTCGTCTCCGCTCGGCATCGTAGCGCCGACGGCAACGAGGTCTGGCCCCAGCGCGTCGGCGATTTCAACTTCGTGAAATGTTCCGACCGCCAGCTTGAAATCGACATGGACGACCCCGTCGATACTTGGTGCCTCGCGGTGGCTGCGGGCAATGCCGGGCTCGTCAACGAGCACTCGCGTCGTCGCGCCAATAAGGTCGTCGCGCCGCGCGGCCGTGATCTCGTCTTGCATCTCGCGCAGTTCGGCGATGCGCTCGTTCATCAAACCAGTTGGCACATGGTCCGGCAAGCCGAGCGCGTAGGTGCCCTCCTCGGGGCTGAACGTGAAGAAACCACACCAATCCAACTGCGCCTCTTCAACAAAGCGCAACAGCTGGTCGTGATCTTCTTCGGTCTCGCCCGGGTAACCGACGATGAAGTTGCTGCGAAACGCTGCCTGCGGATCGAGGTTGCGAATGTCGTTGATGCGCTTTGCAAACCTTTCGCCGTCGCCCCACCTGCGCATGCGCCGCAAGTGCGGTTTTGAGACGTGCTGCAGCGAGAGATCGAAGTAGGCGACGCCACTATCCAAGATTGCGGAGATCAATTCGTCGGTCAGATCGCTCGGGTACAGATACAACAGCCGGGTGCGCTCGACCTTGGCCGAGACCGCGCGCACGAGCGGCACGATCGAGCCCGCGCCCAATTCGCTCGGGCGATCTTTGCCGTAACTCGCCAAGTCTTGGGCGACTAGAACGATTTCCTGCGCGCCGAGTTCATCGACCTCGTGCAAAATCGACTCGATGTCGCGGCTACGCTGCGGGCCGCGAAAGGATGGGATTGCACAAAACCCGCAGTTGCGGTCGCAGCCCTCGGCGATTTTGACGTAAGCCCACGGCGACGAAGACTTTGGCCGCGGCAGGTTGAGCAAGTCGAAACTTGGCACGGCGGCGCTGCTCACCGTTATCGGCTTGCGCCCGAGCGCAATGGGCACGCCGAAGCCAGCCACCTGATCGACTTCTGGCAATGCGGCGGCGAGTTCTGCGCCGTAGCGCTCGGCCATGCATCCCGTCACGACAAGGCGCGCGCCTTCTTTGCGCCGACCGTCAAGGGCCAGCACGGTGTCGATACTCTCTTTGCGCGCGTCTTCGATAAATGCGCAGGTGTTGACGACTACGACGTCGGCTAGCGACGGATCATCGGTGACGCTGAGGCCGTCGCGCAGCAATGTGCCAACAATTTTGTCGGAATCGACATCGTTCTTGGGGCAGCCCAACGTCTCGATGTAAAATAGTTGCTGCACAGCCGCTAAGCCTACCGAGGCCCAGTAGTTGAATCTCAGTAGTTGAATCTCAGTAGTTGAATCTCAGTAGTTGAGGTGCAGCCCCTTGTACGGCCATTGCATCGAAACGAGCCGACCGGTTCCAGAAAGTGTGAGATAGGCGGTCTTGTAGTCTGCGCCTCCGAAACAGATGTTGGTGGTGAGTGGATCGCCTGTTGCAATCTGATCGAGAATCTCGCCGTTCGGCGAAATCACGGTGATGCCGGCGAATTGCATGCCCAGCGTGGCGACGCAGACGTTGCCGTCGCCGTCGACTGCCAACGAGTCGAGCAATTGCACACCAGGCAAACCGCACAGGCAAGACAATGGGTCATGTGACGAAAACCCAACTATCTCGCCGGGGCCAGTGACTGCGGCTTTGAACACGCGGCCCGTGTGGGTCTCCGCCCAATATAACGTGCCGCCGTCCGGCGAGAGACCGATGCCATTTGGAGAATCGGTCGGAAACACGACCTCGCGAATCATCGAGCCGTCGGGTTTGGCGTAGTAGATACCGGTCAAGTCGGCGGTGCGACCGTGACGAATGCCGTGATCCGTGAACCACATTCCACCCTGCTTGTCAAAGACCAAATCATTCGGGCCGCGCAACTTGTTTCCGTCGCACTCTGTGTACAGGTCTTTCACCGCACCCGTAGCGATGTCGACCCGCTGGATGCGACCGCCGATATAGAAGCTTGGGGTCATCGGGCCGGGAAACGTGAGCCCAAGAAAATCTGTCTCGGTAAATGTGCCACCGTTGTTGCACAGGTAGATCGCGCCGTCCGGGCCGATCGCGATTCCGTTCGGGCCGCCGTCAATTTTAGCGATCACTTGCTTCGAGCCATCTGGCAACACGCGCGTGATGCACTTGCCAAACATCTCGACCAGAATCAGGCTGCCATCGGGCATCGCGATCGGGCCTTCCGGAAAACGTAACCCTGTAGCAACTTCTTTGAATTCGGTCATGACCGAACAATAGCGATCGCTAGCTGGCGCGCTGCAATTCTTCGAGCTCTTCGAGCGTCATCAACACCTCGCGGGGCTTCGAGCCCTCGCTTGGCCCGACAACTCCGCGCTCTTCTAGCAAATCCATGATTCGGCCGGCTCGGGCGAAACCCACCTTGAGCTTGCGTTGCAACATCGAAGTCGAGCCCTGCTGCGTGCGCACCACCAGGTCCATCGCCTGGCGCATTAGCTCGTCGTCGCTGTCGCCCGTCGAACTGCCGTATGACGACGTGGTTCCGATCGCATGCTCGCCGTCAATGCCCGCGACGTACACGATCTCTGGGGCCTGGCGGCGCCAGTGACCGACGATCCTACGCACTTCGTTCTCTTCGACCCACCCCGACTGCACGCGTTGAGCAACCGAGGTATTACCTGGCAGCAGCAGCATGTCACCCTTGCCGATCAGTTTCTCGGCGCCCGGCTGATCCAAAATTACGCGGCTGTCGGTGAGGCTCGACACGGCAAACGCCATGCGCGCCGGAATGTTGGCCTTGATTACGCCAGTTATTACGTTGACGCTTGGGCGTTGCGTGGCGACGATGAGGTGAATGCCAACCGCGCGTGCCTTCTGCGCGATTCGGGTGATGCAATCTTCGACGTCGCGCGCGGCGACCATCATCAGGTCGTTCAATTCGTCGACAACGATCAATATGTACGGCACGCGCTCGTAAGTGCGGTCAGAAAATTCGTCGGCGACTAAATCGCCACGGTCGTACGCCGCGTTGTAACCGGTGATGTCGCGAAAGCCGGCCTCGACGAGCATGTCGTAGCGGCGCTCCATTTCTTTCACGGCCCAGCCCAGCGCGTTGGCGGCCTTCTTCGGGTTCGTTACCGGCGCGGTGAGTAGGTGCGGCAGGCGCGTGTATTGCGCCATCTCCACCTGCTTTGGGTCAATCAAGATCAGGCGCACTTGCTCAGGAGTCGAGCGCACGAGAATCGAGGTGATAATGCAGTTGAGCAGGCTCGACTTGCCAGCGCCCGTCGTGCCGGCGATCAACAAGTGCGGGGTGTTAGCGATATTTAAAAATATGCAGCGACCTGCAATGTCTTTGCCGATGGCAACCTCGAGCGGGTGCATCGCGCCTCGCGCCTCTTGCGAGCCCATCAGGTCGCCCAGCGAAACCAACTCGCGCTGTTCGTTAGGCACTTCGATGCCGATCGCCGAACGCCCAGGGATTGGCGCCAAGATCCGCACGTCTGTGGCCGCCATTGTGTAGGCGATGTCGCGCGACAGCGATGTTACGCGCGCGACCTTGACTCCGCCACCGAGCGACAACTCGTAACGCGTTACGGTCGGACCGCGCGTGAAACCGACCAACACAGTCTCTACGCCGTGCTCCTTGAGCGCATCGACAAGAACTTCGCCGCGCCGCTGCACCAACATCTCGTTGGCCTGGGCGTGGCGCGTAATCGAAAGCATGTCGAGTGTCGGCAACGTCCAGTTGCTAGGCATCGCGCCAGGCCCGAGCGGCATCTGAATTGCCTCGCCCTTCATCACCCTGGTGGGGGCGAATGTCGAGCCGCTAGAGGGCGCATCGGCGTCACGCTTGGCTAGTTTCTTGCGGACGTTTCGCGGGGCGCGGCTGATGGGCTCGTCTTCTTGTTCGTCGTCGAGCGCGATGTCGTAGAACACGGGCACCAGCGGGTCTGTACCAGACCAACGCGCCTCTGTCGGCTCGCCGTCGTGTTCATTGTCGAAACCACTTTCGCCGTCGGCGTCATCGAATACCCCGTTCTCGTGATTCGGCGAGACCATG
>JAYTUM010000049.1:0-9183 GCA_043744575.1 Acidimicrobiales bacterium
TTGCATAGATTTGATTGGCTAGTCGTGACCTCGGCAAACGGCGCGGAGCGAGTGCGCGATGCATTAGAAAGTTGCGCAACGCGACCGCTCGTTGCCGCCGTCGGCGAGGCAACGAACATCGCCCTAGGCGGCGTCGCCGACTTTATGCCGACACAAGCCAACGGCGAATCGCTAGCACTTGAATTTGGGTCGGGTTCGGGGCGTGTGCTCGTGGCGCAGGCCGAACAAACAGACGGCGCCGTTGGCGCCGCGCTGCGGCGAAGCGGTTGGCAAGTTACCGAAGTTGCCGCGTACAAAACGCTTGCGCTGCGTCCGGAAGCTCATTTGCTCGCTCTGGCAAGTTCGGCCGACGCGATCATTTTTGCGTCCGGCTCGGCCGCAAAATCTTGGGTAGCAACGTCGGCAGTGAGCCCTGATGTCGTCGTTGCGATTGGCGAAAAGACCGCGACGGTGGCGCGATCGGTGGGGGTGATCGTGACCGCGGTTGCTGCGGAGCCAACCCCCGCATGCCTGTTGGCAACGCTGCAAGACATTTTTTCTATGCCGTGCCCGTAAACTTTCGATATGGCGTTTCCGGTTTCTCGGCCACGGCGGCTTCGCCAGAGTGCGGCGATACGCGAGATGGTTGCTGAGGTTCGACTCGGGGTTAACGATCTAATTGCGCCACTTTTCGTTCGCGAAGGCGTCTCGACCGCGCAGTTGATTTCGTCTTTGCCGGGCGTGGTGCAACACACGATTGAGTCGTTGCGCAAGGAAGTGCATGAGCTCGTCGAGATGGGTGTGCCCGCGGTCATTTTGTTTGGCATTCCGGCGACTAAAGACGAGATTGGCTCGGGAGCCTTCGACCCGGACGGCATCGTGCAGATTGCGTTGCGTGAATTGCGCGACGACTTGGGCGACCGCATCGCATTAATTTCGGATCTGTGTGTGGATGAGTACACGTCGCACGGCCATTGTGGTGTGCTCGACGCCAGAGGCGAAGTTGACAACGACGCCACCCTCGATGTGTACCGCCGCGCCGCGTTAGCTCAAGCGCGGGCGGGGGCGAGCATCGTTGCGCCGAGCGGGATGATGGATGGCCAAGTTGGCGCGATTCGCTCGGCACTCGATGCCGCTGGCTTTACCAACGTCGCGATAATGGCTTACTCGGCGAAGTATGCGTCTGGTCTGTACGGCCCATTTCGCGACGCGGTTGATGTGCAAATTCGGAGCGGCGGCAACCGCAAGAGTTACCAGCAAGACTGGCGCAATGCACGCGAAGCATTGCGTGAGGTTGATGCAGACATCGAACAAGGCGCAGACATCGTGATGATTAAGCCTGCCTTGAGTTACTTAGACGTGATTGCCGCGGTGCGCGCGCGCGTTGACGTGCCGATCGCCGCGTACCACGTCAGCGGCGAGTACGCGATGATCAAGGCCGCGTCGGCAAATGGCTGGATCGATCACGACACGGTCGCTCTCGAACAACTAACCGCCGTAAAGCGCGCTGGCGCTGATGTTATTCTCACCTATTTCACGCGCTGGTTCGCCGAACTGAATCAATAACTAGATGACGATCCCGCTTTGTGATGAGAGTTCGTGCGTTCTAGTCGGCTGTTCGGCGACGGTGTGTGTTGGCAAGGGCATTGCATCGAATCACAGTTTCTTCGAGCGCTCGACGCGTGCCATACCTGGCGGTGTAAACAGCTCGATCCGCGCCTTCAAGGCCGTCGGTGGCGAACCGTACATCGTGGCTCGCGGCGAAGGCGCATATATCTTCGACGTCGAGGGTAAGAAATACATAGACCTCGTGCAGAGTTATGGCGCCGTCATCCTGGGTCACGCTCATCCCTCAATTACGGCAGCATTGCGCACCGCGGTTGGTGACGGCACCTCGTTCGGAGCGCCGACGCCACGAGAAATGAAGTTGGCAGAGGCAATACGCGAGAGGGTACCGAGTTGCGAGCGGGTGCGGCTGATGAACAGCGGCACTGAGGCCACGAGTACGGCAGTGCGTTTGGCGCGGGGCGCCACTGGGCGAAAGCGGTTGATTACATTCGCCGGGAACTTTCACGGGGCAACCGACGCGTTGTTAGCCACAGGCGGAAGTGGAGTCGCCACTCTTGGTATTCCTGGCACGGCTGGCGTGCCCGAAGAAGCAGTCGCCAACACGCTCGTTGTCCCATACAACGTCGTGCCGAAAGTTGGCAACGATGTTGCCGCTGTCATCGTTGAGCCGATCGCAGCGAACATGGGCGTGATCGCCCCAGCTCCGGGTTTTCTCGAGGGGCTGCGCCTGGCTTGCGATCGCGCGGGCGCGTTGCTTATTTTCGATGAGGTTATTACCGGATTTCGAATTGGCACTGGTGGTGCGCAAGCCAAGTATGACGTGCGTCCAGACATAACTTGCTTCGGTAAAGTCATTGGCGGCGGCTTACCGATCGGAGCGATCGGTGGATCGCTCGCCGTGATGGAGAACCTCACGCCGCTCGGCAAGGTGTTTCACGCCGGAACTTTGGCCGGCAACCCGCTTGCTACCGCGGCTGGCCTAGCGGCGCTAAATGAGTTGACTGCGGACGTATTTATGGAGCTCGCGGCGCGCGCCCGATCGCTTTCGGCAATATTGCGTGACGCGTGTGGCGCGGCCGGGATCACCGCGCAGTTTCCGGTCGTCGGCACCCTGGTCGGCACGCACTTTGGCGCCATGTCGCCAGCCAACTTTGAACAGGCCAGGATGACCGACGAAAAAATGTATGCACAATTCTTCCACGCGATGTTGGGTCAAGGCGTGGCGATGGCGCCCGGCGCCTACGAGGCCTTGTTTGTCGGGCTCGGGCACACCGATGCTGTAATTGCGCGGTTGGCCGATGCGGCGAACATCGCGGCGCTGTCAATCAAGGGTAACTAGCGCCGCTGATGCGCCATTTTTTCTCTACCCGATTGTGGAAATCGCTTGCGGCCACCGGGGTTCTTTCTCTCGTTTTGCTAGCAGCCAATGCTTTCATCAATGGCGGATCGTCACAGATTGTCAGTTTGCAGACGCTGCACAACATTGACCTGATCGCCTCTGTTTCAAATTTGCAGGCTGGCGAGGGATGGACAATCTCTAGCGGGAAAACTGTTGCCCAGGCATTGCCAATTCTTGACGACGGGCGAACGATGCTGATCGCAGCAAATACACCTGGCGAGAGCACGTGCGCCGACTTAACGACGCCGTCTGCCTGCGTCTTGCTCGCCGACACTCTTGGCGGGGGCATCGTGTGGTTCGCGCTCGTGCCCGCTGACGCACAACGTCCGCTTACGAATTTGAACTTGCCTGCACTCGTTGACATGCAAGACGGCGGAAACCTCGGGGTGCTTGCCAACGGCTGGGTGATTAAGTTGGCCGATCTCTCAACTGGCAAGTCTAGTACCAAGCGCACTTGCGACACCGAGACAAAGACTTTGCGCGAATTTATAAATACCTATTCGCCAGATCAAAGCACCACGGTTCTCGATTTAATTGCCGATCAGATAAGCGAAGTGATCTGCGTAAAGTAGCGAAGTCAAAATAATTTGCAGTTAGGCGTCAGGGGCAAGTCGAACAAGTTGCGCTGCGGCCTTGTAGGCAAGTTCTGCCGGTCCCATTTCGTCTGGTCGCAACAGATTGGCCATAATTCGCAACACCCACTCCATCAGCGTGTGGCTTTGAATGCCGACGCGAGAAAGCTCGCGCATCAGCACGGGCCTACCGATTACTCGGGCAAACAGGCGCGCGACCTTAAAGTATTGACCGTACTCGTCGTCAATGAGTTGCTGGTATTGCAGGAGCGCCTTCTCGTCGCCACTGGCGAGCGCGTCGTTTAGGACACTCGCCGCCATACGTGCGGTCTCGTACGCGTAATCAATGCCCTCACCGTTAAATGGGTTGACGCTGCCCGCCGCGTCGCCGATCACTAAGAAGTTTGCGCCCACCTTGGGGCCGACTGAACCACCCATTGGAATCTTGCCGCTGGTGGCCTTGCACTCTGGTTGCTCCGGATTGATTCCCCAACTGTCGGCAACCATGTGCGCATAACTGTCGAGTAGATGAGTGGTGTTGACATCCTTAAATTTCTTAAAAGTCGAGAGTAGGCCGACGCCGATATTGATCGTGCCATCGCCGACTGGGAAAATCCATCCGTAACCAGGCATCGAATTACCCTGGCAATCTTTGACATCAAGCGCCGACTCGATCCATGGCTCGGCGTGACGCGGGCTTTGCCAATAAGTGCGAATCGCGGTACCGTATGGCCAGGCTTTTGTACGCGTGGTGCCAAGAGCGCGACCGAAGCGGCTGTTGGCACCGTCGGCAATGACGACAAACTTGGCCCGGATCTCAAAGGTTTCGTTGGTGTCGTGATCGATTACGACCGCGCCGAGCAGTCGTCCGTTGTCAAGTATCGGGCTTAAAGCTTCATGACCCTGCAACAGTATTGCTCCGCTGCCCTGCGCATTGAGGGCGACCATTGCGTCTAAGTCGCGGCGACGAACGACGTAACCGTGTTGGGGGTAAATCGGGTGGCTCGGCCAGTGCAACTCGAGTGCCTTGCCGTGAGCGGTGGCGCGCAATCCATCGTAGCGGTGGAACTGTTCGAGCTGTTTGCCCAAACCCATGTCGTCGATCTGTTTGACCGCGCGTGGCGTGAGACCATCGCCACAAGTTTTTTCGCGGGGGAAATGTTTGCGCTCAACTATTACGGGATGTAGACCATGCCGTGCGAGCCAGTAACCTGCGGCTGCGCCCGCGGGACCGCCACCGACAATGAGTACGTCGGCTTCAAGTTGTCGAACTGCTGACATCTAATCAGCGTACGGTGACGCTCGCGATTACTTACCCGATTCGCGAGGAGTCGTGCCAACTGCCACTGGAGGCTCCGGTATCGACTTGTATGTATCGGCAAGGTTGTCAAAGGTAACTGTTCCCGATTCGAGCCCGGCGAAAATTTCAGAAGTTGGCGAGCACCAACGCTCGTACTCCTTTGACCATTCGGTGCCACTCGGGTCGGCACCGCTGATTGTGTATCGCGCGTGGCACACAACTCCGAGAATCTCTGCTTCCGTCAACGCGCCGCCGGCCTTCTCGCCTTGCATCGGCATCGGGTTGCCATTGTAAGAAAGCGGTGCGTGTGCGCCGCCCTCGCGGTCAGGGTTGCCGTAATATGCGATGCCCTGAGTGGCGTAGGCCTGGCTTCCCGTGTAAACGAAATTAAGCATGTCTTCAATTTTTGGGAAGGTTTTCAGGACCTCGCCTTGATACAAAATTCGACCGGCACCGCCTTGTCCCTCGGCGCCGTGACAACCTGCGCAACTCGAGAAAATTTTGGCGCCGATTGCGAGCGGGCCTTCGACAATTTTTTCTTGCGGACGCAGCGCCAGCATGTACAAGAGTGCCCAAAGCGGTAACAAACCCAGGGTCGCCATCGCCCAGAATGGAATCTTCTTACGGGACTTGGCGGCCGCTACGTATGCGGGATCTGGTGGCGGGGTCAGCGCATTGGGCGTCGCAGCAACATCCGCGGGAGCGACTTTGGCAACTGACTTAATTGCGGCGGGCGCGACTGTTGCGGCGGCGCCGTCGGCTGACCCGGCGGCGTCGCGTCGCTCCTTGGAACGCTTGAGTAGGTGTTCTGGAATCTCGGTCACGGTGGCTTTCATAATAGACACTTGGCGCGCGCGGCGACTACTACTACTGCACTACTACGGCGACTACCAAATCGACTTCCATTAGGCCATGTCACGAGGACTCGGGCGCGCTAAACCTAGAGAGTGCGCAACGTCACAAGATTGCACGAGTGCACATAGTCGCCGTTTTCGCCTTTTTGCGCCAATGTGCACTAGTCTGGCGAAGGATTTCGGAAGAAAGGCACCGTCGCAACCCATGCTGGCGATTGACATTCTCAAGTGGCCAGGCCTCAACCAAGCGTTCTTGTTTTCGCTTGTCTTGACGACCTTATTGGCTCTGGTAGTTGTGCCTATCGGTAATCGCCGGCCGACACACCGCAAGGCAACTTGGGGCGAAGCAATGGTTGGCGGCGTCTTCATTTTTGCGGTGATGTTTCTTGCGTTTGGTGTAGTGCCGCACCAATGGATTGACCACGCCGACAAGAATCTCGGCTGGCGGAGAGACAAAGTTGTATACGGCCCGTTTGGCATCATCAAGCCGCGGGCGCTCGGCGGACCGTTTCCGTTCACCGTCAGCTTTGAGGCCATCCGCGACATCATTGTCGTTGTTATCCACGTCTATTACGTCGGTATGATGATGATCTTGTTTGCCTGGTGGCAAAGGCGTGGCGCCGCTAAGCCAAAAGAAGTCGAAGTTTCAACCTATGGTCGTCCGCTCGTGAAGAAGAACTAACCAAGATGACAAAGACCGACGCCAACCCACCAATGCCGGAATGGTCCGACGAGTATGAACTCGTCGAGGTCGATGCCGATTATCTCTTAAAGGCAGTTAAGCCCAAGCAGTTCATTCACATCGACCAGAGCGAATGCATTTTGTGCGAGGGCTGCGTTGACATATGTCCATGGAAGTGCATTCACATGGTCAATCCCAGCGCGATTGCCGAGGCGACAGGTACAGAAATGCCGGGAAGCGATCCATCCGACGAAGTGCTGTTCATCATCGACGACGATGTCTGCACTCGTTGCGCGCTGTGCGTCGATCGCTGCCCAACGGGTGTGATCATTATGGGCAAAATAGGATCGCCCGCAGTGACTGGTGACTTTCATATGCGTACCAATAATCACGGCTACGCCTACGGATTGCGGATGTAAGGAGAACCTCTTATGGCACTAACTCTTGACGATAAAAAGACCCCGACGCTAAAAGAGCGCGTTGCGAAAGTAGGCGAGTCACTGAAGGGCAGCCAGGCCTGGAGCGCGATTTTCCGCCCAGGCTCGATATTCCGTAAGGGGTACACCGATTCGCCGCGTAACCGTTCATACGTGGTCATGAACTCGGTTCTGTATCACTTGCACCCGGTAAAGGTGAAGCGGCACGCGGTCAAAGTTAGTTACACGCTTTGTCTCGGCGGGCTTAGCTTCTTTCTTTTTATTTTGCTGACAGTGACTGGTATTTTCTTGATGTTCTTCTATCGCCCAACCGCTACCAATGCGTGGGAAGACATCCAGTCATTGCAGACTTCTGTAACTTTCGGTCTGATGGTGCGCAACATGCATCGCTGGGGAGCGCACTTGATGGTGCTGAGCGTGTTCTTGCACATGGCACGCGTTTTTTACCATGGCGCCTACAAGGCCCCGCGCGAATTCAACTGGGTGGTTGGCGTGATCTTGCTGGTGCTGACGCTGATGCTTTCGTTTACTGGTTACCTCTTGCCGTGGGACCAGCTAGCGCTGTGGGCCGTAACTGTGGGCACAAACATGATTGGTTATTCGCCGGTGATTGGTTCGCAGGTGCGCTTCGTATTGCTAGGTGGCACAGAAATCGGCGCCGAAACTTTGCTGCGTTGGTACGTGCTGCATGTCTTGGCATTCCCATTCGTGACAGTTATCTTCCTCGCCGTGCACTTTTGGCGAGTTCGCAAAGACGGCGGAATCTCGGGCCCGTTGTGATGCCAATGCTTAGACTGGATGACGCGCGATGACCGAAATCCCAGAACACCTTCTTAAGCGCGCGCAACAGGCCCGCGAAAAAGCCGCGGCCGACACCGCGCCAGCCACAGTCGCTTCCGCGGATGCCGCAGACTCTCGCATTCCTCAACATTTATTGGATCGCAGCAAGGCGGCGCGCACGGGCGAAGGCGGCGCCGTCGCTGTCGCCGACCGCCCAACCTCATTGGCAACAACTGCGCCGCAGATTGGCGGACCCCTCGGCACCGGGCCTGGCGGTCACACACAGAGGTTGCTCACCGTCGTTAAATCTGGATCAATTCAAGATGTCAAGGCAATACCGGTTGACAAGGTGCACACTTGGCCGCACCTCCTGGCCGTCGAATTCGTGGCAGCACTTGCGTGCACGGCGTTCTTGTTTATCTTTTCGTGGTTCGTCAATGCGACGTTGTTGCAGGCGGCCAACTATAACCAGACGCCAAACCCATCGAAGGCGCCGTGGGATTTCTTGGGCTTGCAAGAACTGTTGACAATGTTCCACCCGATGATCGCCGGCGTGACGATCCCCGGTGTCGGCCTGCTTATTTTGATGTTTGCGCCTTTCCTCGACCGTAACGAATCAATTCGCCCAGAAGATCGTAAATTCATAACGAGCCTCTTCACAGTTTTCATAATGTTCTGGGCTGTGCTCGTGATCATCGGATCGTTCTTTCGCGGTCCGGGATTCAATTTTGTTTTCCCGTGGAACGCCGGAATTTTCTTCGACCTCTAATACTGGACCCCTCATGAACTCGACAGCCATCATCACAATCACCATCGCCGTAATTGCGGTGCTTGGCCTCGGCGTCGTTTTCACGGCGGCGCGCCGAAGCGAAGTGCGCGGACTCGGATCGTTATCGCGCGAGACTCGGCGCAAAGATCGCGGCATCGATAAAGCGCCGCAACTGTCGGGTCGCGAAGTTGAGTCTGCCGCAGTTGCTGCGCGTAGTACCGCAATTGCTCCGCGCCCAATTGCCGAAGTTGCAACATGGGTAGCGCCAGACGCCGAGGCAATCGGCGTATCTCGTCGACAGTTTTTTAACCGCGCGACCGTCGGCCTAATGAGCCTCAGCCTCGGCGGATTCGGTGCCTCGGTTATCGCATTCCTTTGGAAGGGCTCGTCCGGCGGATTCGGATCTAAAGTAACCGTCGGCAAGGTTGACGATATTGTCACCCAAATTCGGGCCAACAAGGGTTTTTTGTATGTGCCGCAGGCACGGGCATGGGTGACCGAATATCCAAAAGAGGCTTTGTCGAAGGCCAAGACCGTTTACAGCAAGCAAGCCCCTGTGCTTAGGGGTATGGAAGACGGACTGATTGCGCTCTATCAGAAGTGTCCGCATCTCGGTTGCCGCGTGCCAACCTGCGCGAGTTCGCAATGGTTCGAGTGCCCGTGTCATGGCTCGCAGTACAACCGCGTGGGCGAAAAGAAGGGTGGCCCCGCGCCACGTGGAATGGATCGTTTCGGTGTCTCCACCGCCAACGGAGTTTTCGTGATTGATACGGGCGCAATTTTTACCGGTCCGGCGATCGGGACTAACACAACAGGCCAAGAAGCAGAGGGGCCACACTGTG
>JAYTUM010000050.1:0-9143 GCA_043744575.1 Acidimicrobiales bacterium
GGATCAGCGGCGCCAACAGCGCCACCAACGGTGACGGAAACGCCGTCGCCCCAAACCAGCACGGCGCTCGCAGCAGTCGTTCTGGCCGACGGCCAGCGCATCGTCCTTGACCGCGACCTAATTACGGTCGGCCGCCAGAGCGACTGCCAGGTCGTGATAGACGACCACAATGTCAGTCGGCACCATGGCGAAATTCGCCGCACAACAGCAGGCTGGGTCGTCACCGACCCCGGCAGCACGAATGGCACCAAGGTGAACGGCGAGAAGGTTGTCAACGGCCACCTGTTGGCAGATGGCGATGTTCTCGCGTTTGGTTCGGCACTCGCGCGCTTTGAGAATTCGTGATCAGCGTTTCAATTGGCGCGGTTTCAGACACGGGTAAGTCGCGAGCCGCAAACGAGGACTCATTTGTTAGCGAGCCAAATATTCTGGCGGTCGCCGATGGCATGGGTGGGCATAACGCCGGCGAAGTAGCTAGCGCTATGGCCGTGCAGTTGCTGCGCGCGGCCACCGATCATTTGACTCAAACTCCCAGCGCACTTGTAAACGTCGTGACGGAGATAAACAACGCAATTTTTGCGGCCGCCACCAGCACAACCGAGCAGCGCGGTATGGGCACGACAATTACCGCGATGGCGATTAGTGAAGCAGGAGTCGCCCCGCAGCAAGTCGTTGTCGCCAACGTCGGCGACTCGCGCACTTACCTTGTGCGGGCAGGAGAACTGCGTCAGATCAGCATCGACCATTCGTACGTGCAAGAGCTCGTAACACAGGGTGTCATCACATTCGATGATGCGCGAACTCACCCGCGGCGAAATATCGTTACCCGCGCTCTGGGTATCGACTCCACAGTCTTGGTCGATTCGTGGACACTGCCAATAATAGATCGCGATCGATACATCTTGTGCAGTGACGGCCTCGTTGACGAGATCTCGAATGAAGAGATCTTGGCGATCTCTGTTTTGCATTCAGACCCACAGCAGGCAGCGGTCAACCTCGTCGCGGCGGCTAACAGTCACGGCGGTCGCGACAACATCACGGTGATTGTGGCCGACTTTCACGATACAGAATTGCCTGCGCCGTCGACTGCCGGCTCGACAGACCCAACACCGATCGCCATTGCCACGCCGCAGAAAGCAAACTCGATCAGCCGTGTGCTAAAAAAATTTAAGAAAATTCCGCGGGCATAAATGCCTAACGACCCTGAACTGATCAACGATCGCTACGACCTCGGCGCCAGCATCGGCCGCGGTGGCATGGCCGAGGTCTACCTCGCCCGCGACGTGCTCCTTGGCCGACCCGTAGCGATCAAGGTGCTCTTCAACGAATTCGCGACCGACCCTACATTTGTTGAACGTTTTCGCCGCGAAGCCCAAGCGGCGGCGAGCCTCACTCACCCAAACATCGTCGGCGTCTTCGACTGGGGCCGCGTAGGCAACACGTACTTCATCGCGATGGAATATGTGCAGGGTCGGACCCTGGCATCGCTCTTGGCAGAACGCAAAACTATGACCGCCGGCCAGGCGTGCGACATTGCCATTGAAATCGCCTCTGCGTTGGTGGCGGCTCACGAGAGCGCCGTGGTGCACCGCGACATCAAGCCTGGCAATATCTTGATCGGCAGCGGCGGGCAGGTCAAGGTTGCCGATTTTGGAATCGCCCGCGCCTTCGGCGCCAACGTCGACGACGCGCTCACGCAAACTGGCTCGGTAATGGGCACTGCCACATATTTCTCGCCAGAGCAGGCACAGGGTGGCCAGCCAGACCCGCGAAGCGACATCTACTCATTGGGAATCGTGATGTACGAGATGATCGCCGGGCGTACGCCGTTTTCTGGTGACAACGCTGTCGGAGTTGCCTATCAACAAGTGCACACCTCACCGGCTCCGCTACACGAATTTGCCCCGGGCGTGCCAATGGGTTTCGAGGCGATCATCGCCAAGTGCCTGGCCAAGTCGCCGCAACGCCGCTACGCCACTGCGGCAGCCTTACGCGACGACCTGCGCAGGTTTGCCAACGGCGAAGAAGTGCACGCACTGGCAGAGGCGCGCAAAACTAGGCCGCTAACGAGCGCGACCGCGACGCAGGCATTCCCCGTGACGCGAGTATCGGCTAATGCGTCTGCGAACTATCCGCACGACAAAGTTGCCGCCACCGAATACCCGCCGTACGACGACATGGTGCCACAGCGAACCGCTCTATATGTATTTGGCGCCGTATTCATCGCCATCGTGTTGCTAGCTGGTGGATTATTTCTCTACCGCACTATTGCCGGTGGTGGCTCTAGTAGTTCGATCACCATCCCCGATGTCTCAAACCGCTCGCTCGCCGATGCGAGCAGAACGTTGCTTGAGTTAGGCCTGACGCCGATACCAAACGCGGTGCCTCGCGACGACATCGGCGACGACATCGTTTACGGGCAAGACCCACCAGCGAGTGTGCTCGCCCGCACTGGTGACACGGTGACGCTGACCTACAACCCCGCCAGCGCCAAGATCATGGTGCCGGCAATTCAAGGCCTACTCGTCAAGGATGCGACGGCGTTGTTGGCGCCTCTCGGCTTGCAGCTGACGATTGCCGAAGTGCGAAACGACCCGCTCGTCCCGCTAAATCAGATAATCACCCAAGACCCACCAGCAATGACACCGGTTCGCTCGGGTTCTCTTGTCAGCGTGGTTGTTTCTGGGGGCGACGGCGGTCAATTAATTCCGGCTGTACAAAATCAGGTCGCGGCGGCGGCGCAACAACTGTTGCAAGGCGCGCCGTATTTCTTCGTCGTCACGCTTACCGAAGAGGGTTCGCCGGTAGTTGAGCGCGGCCGCGTCACACGCACTGAGCCCCTGATCGGCACGTCGCTGGCACCCGGATCGCCGATCACGATCTTCGTATCAAAGGGCATTTCGACCGCTGCCGTACCCGCACTCGAAACTCTCACAGAGGCTGAAGCCAGGTCTCAGTTAAATTTGGTTGGCCTGATCGCCGATGTCAGGTATCAGGATGTTCCCGCGGGTGATGCCAGCGACGGTCGAGTCATCTCGCAGGGTACACAGGCTGGCATCGTCGTCGAACTCGGCACGAAGGTCAAGATCACAGTCGGCCGCGCCGTGGCGCCTACAACACCGTAAGTTTTGCTCTCGCGCCGAAAACAGTCAGCGCATTGCAGCGCGAGTTCGCGCCCGTTCGACAAAAACTGCGAGCAGACTCTTGCCAACAGTCGTCAAAATACTTTCGGGGTGAAACTGCAAACCTTCAACGTCGAGTTCTTGGTGGCGGACACCCATGATCAACCCGTCTCGTGTCTGCGCGGTCACGAGTAACTCACTTGGCAAAGAACTCGGCTCAATCACGAGCGAGTGGTAACGCGTTGCAACTAGCGGATTAGGGGCGCCAGTGAAGATTCCTTCGTTGTTGTGCAATACTTCTGAAGTCTTGCCATGTACTAATTCTGCCGCGCTTACGATTTTGGCGCCGTAGGCGTGCCCAATCGCCTGGTGGCCAAGGCAAACTCCTAGTACTGGTACTCGCCCCGCAAACGCGGTGATCGACTCGCACAAAATTCCTGCCGTTTCTGGTCGCCCAGGCCCCGGCGATAACAACACCGCATCGGGCTGCAATGCGACCGCCTCGGCAACGCTCAGTGCGTCGTTGCGCACAATGACGGGCTCGGCCCCAAGTTCGCCAATACATTGCACGAGGTTGTAAACAAAACTGTCGTAATTGTCGATAACCAAAATGCGGGGCACCCCTAAGCCTGCCCGATCGTAGGGTGGGAACAAACTCCTTTTCATCTACACTTGAAACTTCATGGCGCCCCCAAAACGACGCACCGGTGGACGCACCACCCCCAAGGGCACTCAGCCTGGGAATTTGCACGAGACGCACCGCCTTGACTCCGCCGACCCGAAATCGCTGCACGGCCAGAGTGTTGCTGAGGCATCGTCGCGTTATACGCCACCGATTCGTCGCGAACAAAGGGTCAGCCCGCCGTGGGTGCCCGTGTTGATGTTCGTGTTGCTCGGACTCGGCGCACTCGTGATCTTGTTTTACTATCTAGGTTTTGTGCCCGGCGGGCGCAACAACTTTTACCTATTTAGCGGCCTGACTTGCGTGCTCGGCGGCCTGTTCACAGCCACCAAATACCACTAGTACTTCCAGCGCGTTATTCGACCGGAGCGACAAGATCCATTTCTTCAAGGCAGTGTCGCGGTGGAGGCGGGTCTTGATCTGGTGCCATCACAACTCGCAGTTCTACGCCACACATTGAGCAGCGATAGCGCACGTTGATGCGACGCATTTCGCCGGCGGGCGGAGGCTCTGGCAACGGCGAGGTCATGCTGCGCAACATGCCGATGCCGAGGCGCCACACGAACGCCATGATCACTACGCCCAACAGGACCCAGATTATGGTCCCGAACATTTGCTGTTGCTTTAACCGAGGCGTTCGATGATTGTGGCGTTGGCCATGCCGCCGCCCTCGCACATCGTCTGCAGACCGTAGCGGCCGCCGGTGCGCTCAAGTTCACACAACAGCGTCGTCATCAAGCGCGCGCCCGAAGCTCCGAGCGGGTGACCCAGCGCAATCGCGCCGCCGTTGACGTTGACCTTGGTCATGTCTGGGTGTAACTCTTTTTCCCATGCCAAGACAACCGAGGCGAAGGCCTCGTTAATTTCAATTAGGTCGATGTCACTAATTGTCAGACCTGCTCGCTCTAGCACGCGCTTGGTGGCGGGGATCGGCGCAGTGAGCATGAACCGCGGGTCTTCGGCGGCCATCGCAAAATTGACGAATCGCGCGCGCGGCTTGAGGCCCAACTTCTTGGCGCGCTCTTCGCTCATGATCAACAGCGCGGCCGAGCCGTCCGTAATCTGCGACGAATTGCCGGCAGTCACTCGGCCGCCCTCTTCGGCTGGGCGAAAAACTGTCTTCAGCGACGCAAGTTTTTCTTTAGTCGTTTCGCGAATGCCCTCGTCAGTCGACATCATCTTGCCGTCGGCGTCGAGCACTGGCAGGATCTGGCTCTGAAAGCGACCCTCCTGGGTGGCGCGAGCCGCGTACTCTTGCGAACGGGCGGCGAATGAGTCGAGATCATCGCGCGAGATGTTCCACTTTTCGGCAATCATCTCTGCCGAAGTGCCCTGGCCGACCAGACCGCCGACATCTGCGTAACGTGCTTGAACCTTCGGACCGAACGGGAACCCGTATTGACGATCTGACACCGATGAGCCCATCGGCACGCGCGACATGACTTCAACGCCCGCGGCAACTACCACGTCGTAGGCGCCGGCCATTACCCCTTGCGCCGCGAAGTGCGCCGCCTGCTGACTCGAGCCGCACTGGCGGTCAACCGTCGTGCCCGGCACGGTGTCTGGCCAACCCGCCGCCAGCACAGCGTTGCGGGCCACGTTCAATCCCTGCTCGCCGACTTGCATAACGCAACCCATCACAACATCATCGATCATCGCGGGGTCAATACCCGTGCGCTTGACAATTGACGACATCACCTCGGCCGCCAGATCTACCGGGTGCCAATTTTTCATGCGGCCGTTGCGCTTGCCGAGCGGGGTGCGAATGGCATCAACGATGACTGCTGTGTTCATAAGAATCTCCCGTAGTAATTCGAGAATAAACTTCTCGATACGCGCATTGGCGCACCACAAGTTTGCCTCGCCAAGACGCGAAATACCTCATTGAGGCAAAAAGTGGAGACGATGGGACTCGAACCCACGACCCCCTGCTTGCAAAGCAGGTGCTCTAGCCAGCTGAGCTACGTCCCCGTAGGGCGGTTTCAGGATAGCGGGCATTAGCGTGACGGGATGAACAATTTGATCCGCATGGGTCTGCAACTTCCGCTTTTTACATATCCGAATGTTGCCGACCGTAACCTCTTCGGTCGAATCACCGACATCACCCAAGCCGGCGAGAAGGCTGGCTTCGACAGCATCTGGGTGATGGACCACTTTTATCAACTGCCGGGCCTCGGCAAACCCCAAGAGCCGATGCTCGAGGCGTACACGCTGTTGAGCGCTCTCGCGGGCGTAACAAAAAACGTCAACCTCGGAGCTCTCGTCGGTGGCGTCACTTATCGCAACCCGGCCGTGCTTGCCAAAACCTTGAGCACGCTCGACGTCATCTCGCAGGGCCGCGCGATCTGGGGTATCGGTGCAGCGTGGTTCGAGATGGAGCACAAAGACTTTGGTTTTGAGTTTGGAACATTTGGAGAGCGCTTCGAGAAACTCGAAGAAGCACTACAGATTGTCAAAAGCATGTTCGTGAACGAAAAAACAACATTCAACGGCAAGTGGTATCAGGTCAGCGACGCTCTCAACTCGCCAAAACCAATTCGCCCCGGAGGCCCGCCAGTGCTGATCGGCGGTAGCGGCGAAAAGAAAACCCTGCGCATGGTCGCCCGCTACGCCGACGCCTGCAATGTCTTCGGACCCGTTAAGCACGTGCGCCACCTGATGTCGGTACTCGACGATCACTGCGCCGCACTTGGCCGCGACCCGTCGACAGTGTGCCGCACACGCTTGAGCACGCTGATCATCGCCGACACCAAAGAGCAAGCCGAATCCGAGGTCGCCGCCAGATTCGGCGCCACTAAGATCGAAGACCTTCCTCAAGACATCAAGGCTCGCGTCGAACACATGTCGACATACGGCAGCGCCGAGAGCGTCGGCGAAGAAATGCAGGCACTACTTGACGCAGGCCTCACCGGCCACATCTTCAATTTGCCTCGCGCCCACGACATTGATTCGGTGTATCGTGCGGGCGAAGTGCTGGCGCCAATACTGCTTAAGTAATCACAGGAAGCAGCCAGATTTGATTTGGCTGCTAAATACCGAACCAAGTTTGGCGAATATCTCGGGGTAGCCTCGCTCTATGGTCGGGGATCTCATTTATGCATTTCGCGTGATGCGACTGCCGCTTTTGGACGCAAGTGGCGCCTCTATTGGCAAAATCGACGACATTGTTGTCGTCCCGGGCCGTCAGCACGACGCCCCGAGCGTGTTGGGCTTTGTGGCCACCAACCAGCGTCGCCGCATTTTCATTTCGGCGGGCCGCATTGCAACTCTCGACAACTCGGGCGCGCGCCTCAAATCGTGGGATGTCGACCTACACCCGTTTCGCCCGAGCCCCGGCGAGCGCCTGATCGGCAAAGATATTTTGGATCAGCGAGTCGGCGATGAAATCGTCAGCGATGTCGCCTTACGTCTAACCGCTGGACGCTCGCCCGGTTGGCAGGTCTCCAAGGTGCGACTTTCGCGACGCAGTTTGTTGCACCCACGTCCGAATTACAGACTCGTCGATTGGGAGTTTATCGCCTCGCTATTCGCGCCTACCACCGCGATGGCCGCTGAAGCCGCGCGCCTTCGCGACATGCACCCGAGCGACGTCGCCGCTGTGATTCGAGCATTACCAATCGAGCAACGGCGAATGCTTGCCGAGGCAATGGACGACGAGCGTTTCGCCGACGTGTTGGAAGAGATGCCAGAAGACGAACAGTTGCGACTGATCGAAGGCCTCGACATGGAGCGACTCACGAATGTGTTTGAAGAAATGGAGTTCGACGACCTGGCCGACCTCTTGGCGCAGATGCCTGGCGAACAGCGCAGCAAAGTTCTCGAGGCGATGGACGACGACGACGCCGAGACGATGCGCCAACTTTTATCGTATGCGGAGGGCACCGCCGGATCCTTGATGAACCCAGACATCATCGTGTTGTCGCCGGACGCAACCGTTGCAGAAGCTCTCGCGGTAATTCGCGACCCTGAGCAACTCGTCTCGATCGCCGCCCAGGTATTTGTCACCCACGCCCCGCATTACCCACCGACCGGCACATACCTCGGCGTCGCTCATTTTCAGCGCCTGCTGCGCGAGCCGCCACACATGTTGCTCAAGCATTGTCTAGACAGCGAACCAACTATCAGTCCACTGATGACCGAACGCGAAGTTGCCGAGCGCCTGGCCTCGTACAACATGCTCGCCGTCGGAGTGTGCGACACGATTGGTCGCCTGCTCGGCGCGATCACGATCGACGACGTTCTCGACCGCACCTTGCCGCCGGACTGGCGCCGGCACCCGCGACCGACGGTGACATCATGAAACGGCGACTCGACCTAGCACGGCCACGTCGCCGCCGTCCGCAACTCGGCGTGCACTACGATCCGGGCGCATTCGGCGAATTCTCTGAAGCGATTGCGCGCTTTATCGGCACCGCCCGCTTCCTAATTTTCCAAAGCGTCGTGGTTGTGCTGTGGTTGGCATGGAACATGCTGGCCCCGTTCGACTGGCGCTTCGACCCAAATCCATATGGCGTATTGACGCTGGCACTTTCGCTGCAGGCCGCGTATGCGGCACCGTTGATCTTGCTCGCACAAAATCGGCAGGAAGACCGCGACCGAGAGGAAAACAACGTCGATCGCAAAGTTGTGGCACGCACCCAGGCCGACACCGAATTTTTGGCGCGCGAACTCGCGAGCGTGCGTCTAGCGTTGGCCAGTGTCGTGACCGGCGATGAGTTACACGACCAACTCGAAAAATTGATTAAGTCGCTCGATAAGCCGAAAATCGACTAGTCGATAATTGCTATCTGCAGTTTGCGCAACGGCCGATCACATCGAGGCGATGGTGGTCAAGCGCGAAACCCTCACTGTCCGCCAACTTAATTAGAACGCGGTCGATATCAAGTTCTAGCGACTCTGGCACGACAATGTCGCGCACCGCACCGCACCTCGAACACATCAGGTGATGGTGGTGGCCCGTCAGATCTTCGGATAACTCGTACCGCCCGATTTCGCCGGTTGTCACAACTTTGACAACAACACCCGATTCTTCGAGCACCACCAGATTGCGATACACCGAACTCTGAGCCAAACCAATAGTCGTGTCGCGAATGTCTTGAATTGTTAGCGGGTGTCCACTTGCTATCAAAGCACCGACAATCTTTCGACGCAGTGGCGTGTAGCGCTGTCGTGCTTGGTCTAAGCGCAACTGCGCCTCAGTGTGAATCTCGACTGCCGAGTCGCCCGACTTGGCCATCACGCCCCTACGAATTCATGCAACCGCACACCACCATGTAGAACTCGCGTCAACAACATTGCGTTCGGCAACTCATCCTCGCCTAAAACGTGCGCGCCGTGAA
>JAYTUM010000051.1:0-2357 GCA_043744575.1 Acidimicrobiales bacterium
GTTGACGATGTGCCCGAGACCCCGAGATTTCATGCTTGGCAAGACCTGACGGATTAGTTCAATCGGCGTGATCTGATTGACCTGGATCACCGACAGCACATCAACGTCGGTGGCGTTAGCGAAGTAATCGGTGTGGTCGATGCCGGCGTTGTTAACCAGCACGTCGATCGGACCGTGTGTGGATTCAATGCGCTCGATCAAACCGCGCACGGCGGCCGCATCGCTCAGATCGCAGACCATCGCCACGCCACCGATTGCCGCCATCGCCGCTTGCAACACCTCGACATTGCGCGACACGCCGATGACTCGGGCGCCAGCCTCGGCGCACTGTTTTGCAATCGCCTCACCGATGCCGCGCGACGCACCTGTGATCAAGACAATCTTGCCAGCCAGATTCATCGGCAATTTTTATGAATGCTGCGACGATGCGAAGTCGGGCGAGCCGAAGAACGAATTTATCAGCGACACGTAATGCTCGAGCGGCTCGCCGGGGTAATACTTTTCGAACGAGCGAAAAGTTGCACTTTTGACTTCCCCCGAATTCGCCATGACTCTTAACCTACCTCTAGCGCTCAAACTACTCGTAGCCTGAACCCTCGTGATCGTCATTGATGCCCAAAGACTTAAGGCATCAAGACCGAACCGCCCGCTATTTCAAGACATCTCGCTGACCATAAGCGACGGCGACCGCATCGGCGTTGTCGGTCTGAACGGCTGCGGCAAGAGCACCTTGCTGCGCATCTTGAGCGGCGATTACAGCCCAGACTCCGGCGTCGTCAATCGCGGCCGCGGTGCGCGCGTCGGCATCTTGCCCCAGAAGCCCGTGCTGCCTGCCGGCACAGTGCGAGACGCCGTCGGCGAGGATTGGCGCGGCGAAGCGATGCTCGATCGCCTCGGAATGTCTGGCCTGCTTGATTCGCGCACCGACCAACTCTCTGGCGGCCAACAAAAACGCGTCGCACTGGCGACGCTTCTCGTGCGCGAATGGGAAGCGCTAATTCTCGATGAGCCGACCAACCATCTCGACCTCGACGCCATTGCCTACCTAGAAGAGTGGCTCGCCAATTATCGCGGCGGGTTAATCTTGGTCACGCACGATCGCCACGTGCTCGATCGGGTCACTAACAAGGTTCTCGAGATCGACCGCGGCACTGCGTACATGCACGTTCCAGCCGGCAAAAACGCTGGTTCCGGCTACGCCGCCTACCTCGCCGGTCGTATCGAACGCGAAGAACGCCTGGCTACCGCCGAACAGGTTCGCAAGAACCTGGCGCGAACCGAACTGGCGTGGCTGCGTCGCGGCGCACCCGCGCGAACTACAAAACCAAAAGCACGGATTGGTGCCGCCAGGGAATTGATCGCCCGCAAAGTCGAAGGCCCCGCACGCGTCGGCGAACTCGGGCTTTCGCTTGGCAGCCAACGTCTCGGTTCGAAAGGCATTGAGTTGCACGGTGTCTCTTTTTCGTGGCCCGCGACGGCCAAGGCCGCCGAGCATCAGATCTTGCACGCGTTCGATTACAAACTTGAGCCCGGCGATCGCCTCGGCATCGTCGGACCAAACGGCGCCGGCAAGAGCACGCTGCTCGACTTAATCTCGTCGCGACTCACTCCGACTGGTGGCTCGATCGAAGTCGGCGCAACGGTCAAGGTCGGTCATTACGACCAACTCGGCCGAGATCTCATCCCCACCCAAACCGTGCGTGCCGCGATCGCCGGCGACAAGGGCAACCCGTCGATCGAAGACAACAACTTGATGCGCAGGTTTTGGTTCGACGGCGACGCCCAATTCGCGCCAATCTCGACCCTTTCTGGTGGCGAGCGTCGCCGACTGCAACTACTGCTCACGCTGATAGAGCAGCCCAACGTTTTATTGCTCGACGAGCCAACCAACGACCTCGACCTCGACACTTTGCGGGCACTTGAGGAGTACCTAGACGAATGGCCCGGCATCGTAGTAGTCGTCAGCCACGATCGCGTTTTTCTCGACCGCACGGTGATTGACGTGCTCGCGCTGGACGGAGAGGGCAACTCGACAATCGTTATTGGTGGCGTCGGTGGCTGGCTCAAACAGCACAGCGCGCAACTATCTAAGCAGGCGATGCCAACGCTGCGCACTGCGCCAGTCGTCAATACCCCACAAGCGCAAAAACCAAGACCGCCGAAGAGTCCTAGCACTCTGCGGCGGTTGCTCGGCCAGAACGAGAAGTCCCTCGCGCAGGCCACCGAAAAGAAAAACAAACTCGAGCACGAACTCGTCAGATCAGGAAGTGATCATGTTGAACTCGCGCGCGTCAGCGCCGAACTCGCGCTTGCCCAAAGCGCCGTCGACAAGGCCGAAGAGACATGGCTCACAATCG
>JAYTUM010000052.1:0-9087 GCA_043744575.1 Acidimicrobiales bacterium
CTCGGTGCAGACATCTCAGACATCAATACGAAAGTTTGCCGCAGCGCTAAACACTTAATCGAGCATTACGCCAAGCGTGCGCAGCGCTAGCGCCGTGTACAGTGCCATACCGGTTGTCATTGCGTGTTCGTCAAAGTCGACGCGGTTGGAGTGATTTGGCGGCGCCTTCATCGGATCCATTCCGGACGGAGTTCCACCGAGAAATAGCATCGCGCCCGGCAATTTTTCAAGCACATAACTGAAATCTTCCGCGCCCATCACGGGGTTCGGCATCTTCGCCGTGCGCCCTTCGCCGCAAATACTAGTGGCGATGTCGAGCGCGAAGTCCGCCGACGGGCCATCGTTGACTGTTACGGGGTAGCCCAATTCGATTGTCACTTCGGCACTCATGTCGTGTGCGGCGGCGATACCTTCGGCAACACGGCGAACGCCATCGTGAACTTTACTACGCGTCCTGGCGCTCAAAGCGCGAATCGTGCCCTCTAGGCGCGCAGTCTCGGGGATCACGTTGTACGCCGTGCCAGAGATCAATTTGGTAATCGTGATCACTGTTGGATCAAAAATATCGATGCGCCGGGTCACGAGTGACTGCAGGGCCTGCACGATTTCGCAGGCGACCGGCACGGGGTCGAGAGTGCGAAACGGTTCTGAGGCGTGACCGCCCTTGCCGGTGACGACGACTTCGAGGCGATCACTGGAGGCCATGATCGGTCCGCTGCGCGTGCCGATAAACCCAGACGGCATCGACGAGGTGATGTGGATCGCGTACGCGGCCGTAATCGGCGAAGCGGCTCCATCGCCAAGCCTGGGCACGTCGAGCAGGCCTTCGTCAAGCATGTACTCGGCGCCGCCGTAGCCCTCTTCGCCTGGCTGAAACATAAACATTACGCGTCCAGGCAAGTCTGCTTTGCGCTCGCTCAACATGCGCGCCGCGCCGGCCAACATTGCCACGTGTGTGTCGTGGCCGCAGGCGTGCATGCAGTTAAGAACATTGGACGCAAAGTCGAGACCAGTGTCTTCGGGCATCGGTAGCGCGTCCATGTCTCCGCGCAGCATCACTGTTGGTCCTGGCTTATCGCCGGTTAGCAACGCGGCGATGCCACTTGTGGTCTTGTGCAATGTGATGTCGAGCGGCAGTCCCTCAAGTTCTCGTAGAACGCGTTCTCGGGTCTTGGGCAGGTCGAGACCAATCTCGGGCCAGCGGTGTAGATCACGGCGCACCTCGCGAGCGCGGTCCAAAAACCCTTCGGCGTGTTCGCGAATCCCCGTCGAAGATCCGTGGCGGTCTATGGCCGGGGCAAGTTTTGGTGTTGAGTCCATAGCCCATGGTAGGCACGGTGGTATGAATTCGCCCGATGCGGAACTGGTGGAGCACGTTGGTCTAGACGGTGCCGTTATTGGAGTTGTCTCGCGCTCCCAGATGCGGGCAGAGAATCTCTGTCACCGTGCAGTGTTTATTGTCGTGATTTCGAGTGACGGATACTTGCTCGTGCACCGCCGCTCGGCGAGCAAAGATATCTGGCCTGGCTGGTGGGACATCGCGGTCGGCGGCGTTGTCGCGGTCGGCGAGACTTACGAAGATGCGGCGCGCCGTGAACTCTGGGAAGAAATTGGAATTAGTGCTGGCAATATCGAGTTTCTCTGCGATGGCGAGTACCACGACGATTCGGTGCACCTAGTTGGACGCTGTTTTGTCATGCGCTCCAACGGGCCATTCATCTTTAGGGACGGCGAGGTCAAAGAGACTCGCTTGGTGACGCCGCGCCAATTTGCCCGAATGAGAAATGAGCAGCAGTTCTTGCCCGACAGTCTGGCGTTGATATTGCCCCATATTTCTTCATTTCGCGATGCGGTTGTTTACGATGGGTGAGCGATCAGCGAGGTAAGAGATCCGTGAAAGGAAGCCATGATGCTCACAGTTGAGTTCACAATTGAGCCGTTTGTCGCCGGTGCCCCCGGCGCCCACGTTACCGCCGCAGTCTCCGCGGTCGAGGCCCATGGCGTCAGCGTTGATTTCGGACCGTTCGGTTCTTCATTTTCTGTCGCTCAAGATAAATTGCCACTCGTAATTTCTGACTTGATGAAATCTGCTTACGACAATGGAGCTACCTATGTCAGCGTCGCCGTTGGCAAATCTGGAGGCGAATCTTGAGCGTTCCAAACCATCCGCTGCTGACGGCGCTGCGGCCAATTGTCGTCGCCTTAGGCGCGCAGATTGTCGCCGTGAGCGATGTTCAGGCGGCCGACATTCCGCTGGTTTGGGAGGGCGAGACGATCGCAGGCGTAAGGTTACCGTTGCTTCATGGTGCCCTTGATCGCCTGATCGATGCAGTTGAAAAGGAAATGGGTGGTCGCCTGGCGACTCTTTCGCGCAACGACAAGCAATTGGCAATCCGCATGCTTGACGAGCGCGGCGCGTTCACATTGCGGCGGGCTGTCGAAGATGTTGCCGACGCGATGGGAGTGTCGCGGATTACCGTCTACAACTACCTAAACGCTCTGCACCGCTAACTTCTAAAGTTTGCGTAGGTGCACCTCGGAGATGCGGTGATCTGCGCTCTTGTGCATCACGAGTGATGCCCTTTGACGAGTCGGGGCAATGTTTTCGTGCAGGTTCTTGCCATTAATCTCACGCCAGATTCCATGCGCCATCTCAGATGCTTGGTCTTCTGTAAGCGCGGCGAAGTGTTTAAAGAAACTGTCGGGGTTCCGAAATACCGTCTCGCGCAATGTCATGAATCGTTCGACATACCAGTTCTCGATGTCCGTTTCAGCGGCGTCAATATAGATCGAAAAGTCGAAGTAGTCAGAGACAAACTCTGTCGACTCGCTTCCTACTTGCAACACATTTAGTCCTTCGATGATCAAGATGTCGGGGCGCCGGACAATTTGCCTTTCGTCGTCCACGATGTCGTAGACCACATGGCTGTAAACGGGGGCGGTGACCTCGTCGGTCCCGCCCTTGACATCGCGCAAAAATCGCAACAGGTGTTTGGTGTCGTAACTTTCGGGGAAGCCCTTGCGGTTCATGATCCCGCGCTGCTCTAGGACGCTGTTCGGATACAAAAACCCGTCAGTCGTGACGAGCTCGACGCGGGGGTGCTCAGGCCAGTGCGTCAGCAGCGCCTGCAAGATTCGAGCGGACGTACTCTTGCCCACCGCCACGCTGCCGGCAATGCCAATCACGTATGGCATCTTCGGTGCGAGCGCGCCGAGAAACGTTGAAGAAACTCGATGCAGGTTCTGCGTCGCGCTGACATACAAGTTGAGCAGGCGGGTTAGCGGCAGGTACACGGCGGTGACCTCGTCAAGGTCGATGCGATCGTTGATGCCCCGCAATTCGTCGAGATCCTTGGCGCTCAGCGTCATTGGGGTCATGGCGCGCAGTTGCGACCATGTGCTGCGGTCAAACCGCTCGTAGCGATCGCTGTCTTGGTCGTCGATCACTCGAATTGCTTTCTATCTAGCTATCGCGACCATGGCGCTGATGGCGACACGGCGCCAGCCCCACCGGTTAATACATCGCGGCCGGAGTCGGTTACCAAGATCGTATGCTCGAATTGCGCAGTGCGTTTGCCGTCCGCGGTAACGGCCGTCCAGTCGTCGTTCCACATTTTGTGTTGCCACGTGCCGAGTGTGATCATCGGCTCAATCGTAAATGTCATGCCTGGCCGCATGATCGTGTTGTTATGCGAATCGTAGTAATGAAGAACCTGAATGTCGGTGTGAAACTGTTCGCCAATCCCGTGACCGATAAATGCGCGCACAACACCGAGTGAGTCTTGCTTGGCCCGCGACTCAATTGCTCTGCCGATATCGCTCAGCGGCCTGCCTGGTGCGACGGCCTCGATCCCACGCCAAATACAATCTTCTGTAACTTGAATTAGTCGCTTGCTTTCTGTGGTGATTTCGCCAACTGCGAGAGTTGCGTTCGTGTCGCCGTGCACGCCGCCGATGTAGCAAGTGACATCGAGGTTGATGATGTCGCCTTCTAGCAGCACGCGCGAGTCGGGTATTCCGTGGCAGATCACTTCATTTACGGAAGTACAGACGCTCTTCGGATAGTTCGAATAGTTGAGCGGGCTCGGGTACGAATTTCGTTCAATGCAAAGTTGGTGCACGTAAACGTCGATCTCGTCGGTGGTTATGCCTGGGCGAACGAACTCGCCCGCTAATTTAAGAACTTCTGCCGCGACTTCGCCGGCAACACGCATGCGGGCGATGATTTCGGGCGTCTTGACAGCAGACTCTGCCCACCTGTTGACCTGGCCCGTCTCGGCGTACGGTGGCCTGGCGATGTGGCTCGGTACTTCGCGCATCGGGCTAACTAGACCCTGCAACACGCGGCCTTCAAGCGGCTTGTGGCAGCGCTTGTATTTGCGACCGCTACCGCACCAACAGTTGTCGTTGGCGACGGGCAGAACGCGCGGGGGTGTGACCTGGGCTGGCGTTTTCATCGCCCCATAAGGCTACGCCCGCGCCGATTAACTTAAGCGTCTATTGAGTTTTAGTCGTCCGAGGTCCAGCAATGCAATGAAATGACTGTTGCCGCGCCAGTGAGCCAAGAAGTGCGGACGAGCACGATAATAGGGAATCAATTTTTCCAAGTTTTGAATGCTCCCGTCCAGTAAATGTTGTGCGTAAATTTGGCTGAAAAATGAATTCTGAGAATCTTCGCTTCACAACGGCATTAAAGCAATTTGATATTAGCTCGCTGTGTTGAGGTTGGGCGCGTCTCAAAAAGAGATGCTTTCCAAACTTGCCTTCTTCGACATATTGCTTGCCGCTTAACCTTGAGATTGCTCGAATTATCGGTTGGACATTCAATGAATAGTTTGCAAAATGACCTCCAACTTTTAGAACGCGGCGGGCCTCACCTATAGCGCCATTCAAGTCTGGTATGTGTTGAATCGCCTGCACCGTCCAGTACCCATCAAAAACACTGTTAGGAAACTGAAGGGAGAGGGCATCTCCGTGCACGAGAAAAATTGAATTGTCAATACTCGATCCGAGCACAATCTTCGCTCGTAACAGGTTACTTCGAACAAAATCAACAATAAACACTTTAATGTCGGGTCGTACCTCCGAAAGGTTTCGCCAGTGCCACCCCCAGCATCCACCCACATCTACGATGCGGGTGGATGCTGGAGTCACGGAAGGCCACTTCTTGTTGTTGAATTAAATTCTCTGGAGCCACCCCATAGATCCCGTCGGCGCCTCTCTGCAGACCCGCAATTAATGGCTCAATCATCGCCCTATCAGGCTACGCCCGAACAATTGTCCTAATTGACTGCAATCCAATTGCCGTGAAAGCCGTTTGGTACGCGTACAGGTAGGTGCACGACGGCTACTGGATCGTCAGTGAACGCCCGACTATCAATGATGGCGAGTTCGGAGAGATCGGTCTCGTGATCGTGCCGCAGGGCCATGACCCAGCCAATATCCTCGGCGGCGTCCGGCGATCGAGGAATAAACACCGGCTCGCCATACCCGAAGCGCGTCCCATCATTGCGAACTTGCGCGGTAGCGGTTTCAAGATCGTGTTTGATGAGCACATCTTGAGCAAAAATGGCGCCGACGCCGGCGCTATACCCGAAACGGTTGTGTTGCCCTACGAGACGCTCATCAATTCGCGGAAACTCTTGTGGCCGATCATCGAGTAGTTGATGCTTCGCGGCACCAGTAACCGGATTAAGTATCCACTGATCAAGCGTTGGTGGTCCCTCACTTGGCCCGCGAAGTTCTGTTGAAAACATTCGATCATGGCGCACCGCGTTCAGCACCACAGTGCCATCGGGAGCGTCGTAGGCGTTCATCGGATGGAAGATGTAACACGAATCTATTTCACACCATCTGATATCCTCGGCCGAACCTTCGCGCGGCAGCAGGCCGATGCGAGCTTGATACGCGTTGTCCCAGTGGTACGGGAATCTTATGCCACTCATCGCCATATCGAGATTGAACACGCACGGCAAATCAAAAATCAAAACGTACTTTTCGGTGAATGCGATGTCATGCAACATTGGCGAACCAGGAAGCGCAATGTCGACGGTTCGCCGCACCTCGCCTGCGACATTCACAATTAGATACTGCGCTTGATTTCCCCATCCCCACCAGTAGGCCATTACATGCAGTTCGCCCGTTCTCGGGTCTCGTTTGGGGTGGGCCGAAAACGCCTGAGGCAAGGTGCCGTTCAAGTTGCTAACGCGAATGGTTTCAAGTTCGAATCCCAGTTCGACTGGCGGTGCACCTCCTTCGACCACGGCGAATGTCTTGCCGGCATGGCCGATGACATTCGTGTTCGCAGCGAAGTCCATATTCTCAGCCGGCCAGTCTGAAGGCACTGGGGATTCGCCAAGCGCAGCCGAAACGCTCTTACTGCGCACCCACCTGTTGCGATACCAGTCGGCGATACCATCGCGCAGCCGCAGGCCGTGGACCATTCCGTCTCCAACAAACCAATGATGATTCTCGGGGTCAATGTTATTCATCGGGTTTGGCCCGTTGCGCAGGTACCGACCGTTTAGTTCGGCCGGAATGCGTCCGGTGACCCGAAGATCAAAGGAAGTGGTCTCCACATCAACGGGGGCATGATTGTCCCTAAGAAATGGATTCGCCGATTGGCTCAGCGGACGCGTTGCCACCGGCTGAGATTAGCACAGCGAAAATTTAGTTCAGCAAACTGCATAGTTGTAATTATAGAAATTCAAAGATTTCACTTGCAATTGCGAATTGTTCTGCACTTAAATCAACAACAGTTACACATCGCACCAGTCGGCGGATTGACAAGCGAGCAAGGATAGGCAGCACCGCACATCGCGGATTGCCGTTTATACCTTGACGAGATCAAGGGGACGAGTAATGGACGACATTAGAAGAGCACTACCTGAAGACTTAGACAAGGTCGGAGAGAGCAAGCGGCGCATTCCAGAAATGGCAATAGGCCTGGTTTTAGTTATCGGCGGCGCACTCGGAGCGATGTTGATGTACCGAAGCGGCACTGAGTCGCAGACGGTTGTTGCGAGCTCGCGCTCGCTTCAGCGCGGTCACGTGATCGAGTCAGGTGACCTAATCGCAACAGATGTTCCGGGCGACGCAGCAAGGTATTTCGTCGCTGGCACAGAGGCGCAGTCACTCGTCGGTCAAACTTTGGTAGTCGATGTCGGATCAAGAGTTCCGCTGTCGAGCTCAATGGTTAGCGCTAGCAATCCACTTTTGGCAACGGAGGCGTTAACTTCGGCGGCCGTCGCTGTTGGCAATTTTCCGATCGAAATTTCGCCCGGCGATCACGTGCGGGTGGTATTGGCGCCCGAGATGACGTTGAATACGGCCACTCCGCCGCGAATGTTTGAAACCGTCGTGACGGTGTGGTCTGTGCGGTTGCCCGAAAACTTTTCTGATCACGCGGTGATCACACTGCGCGGGTCGCTCGACTTGGCAACGGCGGTGGCAGGCGCGGGCAGGATCCACATTGTCTTGGTCGGCGAAGATGTTGCCGCCGAAGACGCCAGTGAGCGCGGTGCACCGTGACGCTTGTTGAAGTCGCCGAGCGCGGCCAGTTCGAAGCCACCGACACCGGTCTTGTCGGGGCGCTCGCGAGCAGGGTCAGCGAACTGCTCGCCGACGACCGCATTGCTCGGCGATCTGCTGGCGACGGCGAGCCGACATCCGAGGATGAACACGACCTTGCCCGCAGTGCGTTGCGCGTTGAACTGGCGCGCCTGAGCAGTGCCAGGCGTTCTGAGGCGCGTGCCGTGCTCACCGCCAACCAAGAACAACGCCTGACCAGCGCCGTGATTGCCCATGTCCTGGGGTTAGGACGCTTGCAACCACTCCTAGACGACCCAGAGATCAGCGATATTCATGTGCGGGGCGCGGCGGCGGTGTGGGTCAAGATGCGCGACGGCTCAAGGGTTAAACGCGAGGCGATCGTCGATACCGACGACGAACTGATCGAACTAATTCGTCGTGCCGCAACACGAATGGGGAGCACCGAGCGACGCTTCGACGCGGGTAACCCTGACTTGAATTTACAGTTGCCAGACGGCTCGCGCCTTTTTGCGACGATGGAGGTGTCGGCGCGCCCGAGCCTCGTCATTCGCCGCCACCGCTTCGAGATCTCATCGCTTGATGGATTGCGCAGCGGTGGTGCGTTCTCGAACACGGTGCAAGAGTTTTTCGCTGCCGCCGTGAGGGCGCGGCGCAATATCGTGATCGCTGGCGGCACGGGCTCTGGCAAGACCACCTTGATGCGTGCGTTGATCAACGAGATTCCACCGAGCGAAAGAATTATCACGATCGAGGATGCCTACGAACTCGGCATCGAGCGTTTTGAGGAACAGCACCCCGATCATGACGCGTTGCAGGCGCGCCCAGCCAACATCGAGGGGCGCGGCGAGATCACGCTCGCCGATCTAACCCGCATGGCGTTGCAGATGGACCCTGACCGCGTCATCGTTGGCGAAGTTCGTGGCGCCGAAGCCTTCCCGATGTTGCTGGCGATGGGTCAGGGCAACAACGGCTCGATGTGCACGATGCACGCCGACAGTACCCGCTCGGTGTTTCCAAAACTCGCGGCCTATGTTTCGATGGCGTCTACCGGCCTGCCGATCGAGACGGTAAATCTCTTAATCGCCAGCGCGGTTCACATCGTCGTCTACATTGACAACTCGCAGCGCCAGCGCCGAATCGCGTCGATCCGAGAAGTGATCGACAGCGACGGTATCAACATCATCTCCAACGAAATATTTCAAAGCGGAAGCGATGGCGTGGCAGTGCCTGCGTATCCGTTGCGCGAATCGACGCAATCGTTGCTACGCGAGCATGGGTTCGATGCCGTGGCGCACTGGCGCGGCCCGCGATGACGAGTCTTTGGGTGGCGTTGTGCGGCGCGTTCATTGGATTGGGATGTCTCGTCTCCTTGATCGGCGCTCGCGGTGATCGTTTAGTAGCCCCGCTCGTGCGCAAGAAAGGGGCGAACAAGAAACGCATTCGCCCGACATTGCTGTTCTCGCCGTGCGTAGGGTTGGCGTTTTACTTCGTCACCGGGTGGCCAATTGTCGGCCTCGCGGCGTCGGCAGTAGTTGC
>JAYTUM010000053.1:0-2331 GCA_043744575.1 Acidimicrobiales bacterium
TGCTCGTCAACACCCTTGGCCCCACCAGCGAGGTCAGTTCGGCATTCGGAAAGGTGCTTCCGATCAAGTTTTTATTGGTGCTAATAGTCGGATAGGCAACGATGCCTGGCTCGGTGAGCCGCCCGTCAACTGAGTCGCCCGAGTTGCTCCAGTACCATCCTCCAACCGCGCTGGCTATCAACGCAACAGCGGCAATTACTAGTCGGCGTCTGGTGGTCACGGCTAAATGTTACTTAGCCGTGACCACTCTTAGATGAGTCGCAGATGGGCAATTCGTCACGCCACAAGGTGCGCCGGGATTGGAACTTCCAGTACCTCATTCACTTTTAGGCTGCGAGTTGCCGGCCTGCCTCGCGGTCGCTTGGTCGAACAGATGCGTCCCTCTTCGAGAAGTTCTCCGCCCCACACTCCCCACGGCTCTGCACGCTCGAGTGCTCCTTGGAGGCACTCTCTGCGAGACGAACACTTTGAGCAGACCACCTTGGCGCGGGCCACGTCGACGAACTCATCTGAGAAGAACAGGTACGAGAGGGTGCCGTTGCCATCGCTGCAGCGTCGCGCCGAGAGGACCATGACTTCATCGTCAAATTCGCTGGTCGAAAAAATATTTGTTGTCGTTATTGGGTTTATAAGTGTCTGCATGTTGTTTCCTTTCGTTGCGGTGTTGATTGGCTTCACGCCAGAGAGAGTGGGGGAAAATAAAAAGGCCGCCGGGTTTTTAACCCGACGGCCTCTTGGCGCTCTCTGACGTGAAATCTTTTAGGTCAGAAGCCCTCCGAGGCCGCGGGTTGGTCGCTTGGTGAGATATTTCACCGAGTCGGCCTGCATCGCAATCCAGCGTGAATCGCTGGTTGCTACTGCCGTAGTTGCGAACGCGCGCGCAGCAACGACGAATGTCGATGGCGAAATGAGATTTGCTGCGCTATTCATGAACCATGAAGGCAACCACGATCGCCGCCAAAAAGCAAGTGATTAAATATCAAACCCCGCAAGCCCAATACTGGATAGGGTCAAAGGGTCATGACCGAGCCCCTGGATCCCGTACTGGAGCCACTAATCGGCCGAGTTTTTGCGACCCAGCGCCGTGTGCGCCTCGGCGATGTGACACCAAAAGGCCGAATCAGGCTTGATGCGACGGCCAGATACTTGCAAGACGTTGCCAACGACGATGCCGTCGACGGTCAGTACTCAGACATTCACGGCTGGGTCGTGCGGCGAACTGAAATGTGGGTTCATACATTTCCGACGTACATGAGCGACATCACCCTGCGCACATGGTGCGGCGGGTACGGCTCGCACTGGGCAGAGCGACGCACGACTATCGCTGGCGCCGAGGGAGCGCGCATCGAGTCGGCAGCGCTGTGGGTGCACGTCGACATGAAGACGATGAAGCCGCTTCCACTTCCGCCCGACTTTCTGCCGCTCGTGGAGCAAAGCAGTGGCGGCCGCAAAGTCAGCGCCAAGCTAATTATCGGCAAGGGGCTAGAGCCAATTGACGATAGTAAATCAATAGCCTCGGATTGGCCCGTGCGCTTTACCGACATGGATGCCGTCGGGCACCTCAACAACGCTTCGTACTGGATCGCGCTCGAAGAGTATTTGTCGACGCGCAGGACGCTTCGTGCGCCTTTTCATGCGACTATCGAGCATCACCTAGCGATCGACCCAGGCGACAAGGTGCGCATCTTCACCGACGAATTTGCTGATCGCGTCGTGTTGCGTCATGTCCTAGAAAATGGTGATGTCGCCGCCGTGACACAACTCCTGGCGTTATAAAAAACTAACCTTGAACGTAATGGCGTACGCCGTCGCGAGTGTCGTAACTGAATTCGCCCAGCAGGCGCAGGTGTTCGAGATGGGCAAAGGTCTCGCTGTCTGCCATTGGGCCCTGCGCGCGCTGTGAAAACAGGTGTCCAGAGAACTCGGTAACCGTGGCCGGCTTGTTGAAGTAAGCAGAAATTTTACGCAATTTCTCGAGCCGCTCAATGTGGTGTTCTTTGATCGCGTTACAGCGTCCCGCCAGATCGTGAAACGGGTTGCCGTGGGCGGGAAGAGAAATCTTGACGCCAGCGCTGAATGCGGCAACTTTGTCTAGCGAAGAAAAAAAACCGGCTAGTGGGTCTGGGTTCTTGGTCATGCCAGAAATATGCGGAGTGATGTTCGGTAATACGTGATCGCCACACAGCATCACACCTGCCTCGGAGTCGAACAGGCAGAGGTGATCTTCCGTGTGTCCGGGGGTGTGAATCGCCACCCACTCACGGTCTGCGAGCGAGATATGGGAGCCCTCGGCAAGGCGCACAGTTGGCCGTGCCGTCGGGAAAAATCTCG
>JAYTUM010000054.1:0-2330 GCA_043744575.1 Acidimicrobiales bacterium
ATCGGCGTCGGTGAACAGCAGCGTGATTAGCGTGGCCATGTTCGGTTCGATCATGCCGACGCCCTTGGCGACTCCCACAACCCTCGCGCTCGAACCAGCGATGACGGCGCTGGCAATCTTGGCGATGGTGTCGGTAGTCATGATTGCTCTGGCGATGTCGTCGGCAAATAAAGTGCTCGGCATCGTGTCGATGCGCGCCAATCCCGCTCGCACTTTGTCCATTGGGTATTGACGACCGATGACGCCAGTCGAGGCGATCAGCAGTTCTTGCTGGTCGCACGACAGGGCGGCGGCGACACTAGCGATAATTTCGCGCGCGTTCGCCATGCCCTCTTCGCTAGTAGCGACGTTGGCGTTTTTAGAAATCACTATGACGCCGCGAGCCGAGTGATTCACTAAATGTTCGCGGCTGATGACAACGCTCGGCCCGGCAAATCGGCTTTTGGTAAAGACACCGGCAGCCGTGCAGGCCGTGTCTGCGACTACAAGGGTGAAGTCGTCTGTCGAGTCTTTGATGCCGACATTAGAGACGTGGGCTCGAAAACCGAGTGGAAGTTCGGTGGTCATTTAGCGGCGAAGTGCGCGGCAAGGTTGTCGAGGGTCTTGACCATCGATTTTTTGTTTCTGGATGGAAACATCGCGAGCCTTAGCATCAGCACCGATTTTGAATTTGTGTAGTCGAACTGCTCGGTCACTTTCGTGCCGCCTGCAACCGGCTCGAGAATGTAGCGCCAGATGTGGCCTCCCATGTGGCGCCACGAGATCTGCTTGCCCTCGACGAATTCGACAACCTCGTTGGATATCTTGTAGGGCACGCCAACTTTCATCTGCATTCCAAACTCAGTGCCGATGCTCAGCCTCGCTGGTGCCCCCGTCTGCGTTCCTCGCACGGATCCGGATCCGTCGATCAAACTGTGGTTCCTGGGCTCTGCAAGAAAGTCAAAAATCATTTCGGGACACGCGGTTACGACACGCTCGACGCTAACGACCAAATTTTTTGTCATGAGTTAAATCTAGAGCAGCGAAGTCACAACCGCTTCAGCACATCGGCGACCAGAGAACATGGCGCCCTGAATTGAACCCGTGTCGCGGTGGTCGCCGCACACAAATCGGCCACCGCCAAGCGAGACGGTTTGCTTGGGGTTGAACGGGGGCCGTTGCTCGGGCCCGCCGTGCGTAATTCTAAAAGTGCGCAGATGTTGCCACTCGTCGACCTGGGCACCCCACCACGAGCGCAGTTGCGTTCGCGCCAGTTGTTGCAGGTCTCCTTCGATGACCCCCGGCATAGCCGCGACAATCAAATGCTTGCCGCGTGGTGCATATTGAGGCACGACGTTGCTGAGCACTGCAACATTTAGCACAGGACCGCGGCCCGTGCCATCGAGCACGACGAGTTTGTCGTCGATCGGGGGACGATCGGCCGCGAAATAGACAGCTCCCGCGGTCCGTGACCTAATTTTTTCTAGGCCAAGCAAGTCACTGGCGGCAGGGCTCTCGGTGGCGACGACAATTGCCCGAGAATCAATGCGTGCGCCGCTCGCGGTGATCGCCGTCGTGCCTTCAATTTTGCCCACGGGTTGATTTAAAAAAAGGGTGCCGGCTTTTAAACGCATCGCGAGCTGCTCGGGAAGCGCGCTCATGCCCGCGCTGGGCAACGCGCTGTCGCCCTGTGAGAGCGAACGAAAGATCACGTCAAACATGCGCCGCGACGTCGCCAAGTTTGGGTCAAGTTGCACGCCGCCAAAGAGTGGGCGAAAAAAGCGATCAATCACTTTGTTTGAGAAGCCATTGTCGCGCAGAGCATCAATTGTTGAGATATCTTCGCCCCGCAGCAGCGCTGGCGCATTCGTGCGCATCACGCGCTGGCGCAACATCCCAATGCGCGCCTTGTCGAGCACCGAACCGATCGGCGCAAGCGCAGTCGACAACAGGCTGCGCGGCATGCGAAACGGGTCGGCAACAACGGTTCCCTTGCCGTTAAGCCACACCAGAGCACCGGGATCAAATGCGTGCAGGTCGAGGGCGACCATGTCTACTTGCTTGGCGAGTTCTGGATAAGCGGTGAGCAGAACCTGAAAACCGCGGTCGATTGTGAATCCATCGACGAAATCTGTGCGCACTCGGCCTCCTACGGCGTCCTGCGCTTCGAGAACGACCACGTTCAATCCACGTCGCTGAATTTCGTAGGCTGCAACCAATCCGGCCAGGCCGGCGCCGACGACGATGACGTCGACCGAATTCGGCAACCCAGCCGAATCTGTCACTGTCATTTATCGAGTAGTGAGCGCAGCGCCTCTTCGAGGTTGGTGTGCGCGAATTTGAAACCGCTG
>JAYTUM010000055.1:0-2298 GCA_043744575.1 Acidimicrobiales bacterium
GCCGTACCATTCGGCGCTTCTGAGTAGGAGATGTGCGCGTCGAGCTTGGCGCCGACCAACTTGCCATCAAAACTCTCGGAGACCCAACCCTTACCCACTTCGTAAAGCCAGTCTTCAACGTTCAGGCCCGGCACTGGTTTGTCTTCGCGCATGCCAGTGACATCGAGCGTGACCTGGTCGCCCGTGACAATCGCGCGATCAACATCTTGCAGAGTGCCGTGGCGGCTGCGCTCCGAGTGCACGACCTCGTCGATGTCGACATCCGTGACGAGCAATGTCGGCAACTCGACTCGCAAACCGTTGTATCCAGGCACAGTCACTTCCGGGCGAACTTCGCATGTGGCATCAAATGTGATCGGTCCCTCGTTCTCGCCCGCCGTGATTTCGATTTGTGGCGTTGCGATTAGATCGATGTCGTGCTCGCGCACCGCGACCGACAAGTATTCGGGGATCGAATCTTGGATCGCCTGCGAGCGTGCCGCGCTTAATCCGATTTGGGCCTGCAACAATTGTCGCGGAGCCTTGCCGGGACGAAAGCCGGGGATCCGAACTTCGTGCGCGATTTTGTGGAAGGCCTTATCGATATTTCGATCGAATTCGACCTCGTCAATTTCGACGGATACTTTGACTTTGTTGCCCTCGAGGGTCTCAATGATGCTTTTCACAGAGCGCAAAGTGTACCCTTTTGATCTGTGACAGCCTCGTGGAAACCGCATGCATTGGCAACTCCCCACCCCGACCAGATCAATCTCAAAGTTGGCGACCGCGTCGAGACCACCGTCGACGTGCTGGGCGTGAAATCGGGCTCAGAGGGCAAAGTTATCCTGGCCAACGGATTCAACTGGCTGCGCTACCGCGTGCGCTTCGGCGATGGCACCGAGGTCGGTGACCTTGACCAGCGCAATATCAAGCCCGTCGGCAAAGCGGCCAAGCGCCTGGCGCGAGCCGCCAAGCGCAACTCGTAATTTTGAAACCACCAAATTTGAAACCAGCCGACATCGCCCACCGCTTCCCCGGTGTACGCGATGGCTGGTCGCGATTCGACGGGCCAGCTGGCACGCAGATGGTCGATGTTGCGATTCGAGCGATGAGCGACTTCGCTTCCAGTGGTTCTAACGCCAACAATGGTGGACCGTTCGCCGCCTCGCACGATTGCGACGCGTTGATCACGCGCACGCGCCGTATCGTCGCCGATTTATTTTGCGCAGACCCAGACGGCATTTGTTTTGGCGCCAATATGACGACGATGACGATGGCCTTCACGCGCGCGGTGGCCAAGACGCTCAAACCCGGCGACCGTGTTGTTGGCACCAAACTCGACCATGATGCCAATGTCTCTTCTTGGCGCATCGCTTGTGAGATGTCTGGCGCCGAACATGTGCTGGCCGATTTCGATCCGGCGACAGGTGTTCTCGATCCGCAATCAGTGATCGCGCTGATCAACGAGCGCACCAAGTGGGTGGCCGTCACGGGCGCATCTAACTTGATCGGCACTATGCCAGACCTGCCGCCGATCATTGCCGCCGCCCACGACGCCTGCGCCCGCGTGTTTGTCGACGCCGTGCACCTTGCCGTGCATCAGCCAATCGATGTCGCCTCGCTCGGTTGCGACGTGCTCGCCACATCGCCATATAAGTGGTACGGCCCGCACGCTGGCGTCCTATGCGTCGAGCCAAAGTTGCTCAACGAACTTCCCGTCGCCAAGGTGCGCCCGGCTTCAAATTTCGGACCTTCTCGCTTCGAGACTGGCACGCCAAACTACGAGGGCATCGCCGCTGTCGAGGCCGCGGCGCGGTTCTTGCTCGAGGAAAATATGTCGAGCGTGATGCAGTACGAAGCAAGCGTTTTCGAGCCGCTGCTTTCTGGCTTGCTCGCAATTGCGAATGTGCGAGTGTGGGGATGCCAAACACTTACGGGTCGAGTGCCGACCGTGGCATTCACGATCGACGGCCTCTCACCGGACCGCGTCGCCGAGTCGTTGGCTCGCGATCGCATTGCAGTTTGGGCGGGCAGCTCGTACGCCGTCGAGGCCGTTGAGCAGATGGGACTCACTTCGACAGGCGGAGTGGTTCGCGCGGGCGTCGTGCGCTACATCAACTACACAGATGTCACACGACTTCTTGACAGTGTTCGCAATCTCGCGACTAATCACTGACCCGCATCGCTAGGCTGTTTGCGTCCGGGGAGTGGCGCAGTTGGTAGCGTGCCTGGTTTGGGACCAGGAGGCCGGGGGTTCAAGTCCCCCCTCCCCGACAAATTATTCTTAAGCCACGGTGCCCAGCACCCACTCGCCAAAAA
>JAYTUM010000056.1:0-8861 GCA_043744575.1 Acidimicrobiales bacterium
GACTTTGACCCCGCCGACTCGGCGATGATGGACGACATCCGCGGTACGGGCGAACAGACCAACCTTGATCTAGACCGGCGTGATGATGCGCGCTGGGGCGACGGTACGAAACGAAACGGCTCGTAGATGTCGCGCGGGTTGTTAGACACGAGCGTGTTCGTGGCGTTGGAATCTGGGCGAGCGATCAACACGGACTTGCTGCCAGACGATTTCGCGGTGTCGGTAGTGACGCTGGCCGAATTACAGGTTGGAGTGCTCGCCGCAAAGGATGTTTTTGTACAGGGCAGGCGAATGAAGACATATAGGCAGGCCCTGCAATTCAATCCGATTGAGATTGATCAGCAGATTGCCGACGCCTGGGCGACGCTGCGGGTGAAGTTGCGTGAATCTGGTCGCGCGGTCGAGGTCAACGACTTGTGGATCGCGGCCACCGCGATGGAGCTACAGGTGCCGCTCATCACTCAAGACCGTGCGATGCTGGGGTTACCGAACATTGAAACCATTTTGGTGTAAGCGGTACTAGTGTCAATTTTACACGCCGTTATTCTCGGCGTCGTGCAGGGGCTCACAGAGTTTTTGCCGATCTCGTCTAGCGGCCATTTAATAATTGTGCCCTGGCTCTTTGGATGGAACGACTTCGCCAACAACGTCGCAGCCGAGAGGGCGTTTGACACCGCTTTACATTTGGGCACGCTGGTGGCGGTGCTCTTTTATTTGCGCCGTGAATTGCGGGTTTACATTCGAGATGGAGTGCGCGCAGTGTTTGTGCGCTCGCAACGCGCCACACCTAATGGACGCATGGCCTGGCTCTTTGTTGTCTCGGCAATGCCAGCGGCGATTGCGGGCGCTATCGGCGACGCCTACATCACCGAGCGTCTTGGCAAACCCTGGCTGATCGGTTGTTCGCTAATTGTGTTTGGTGTGATCTTGTTGTGGGCTGACCGTCAAACTGGCTCCCGCGATCTCGGAACCTTTGGTACTCGCGACGCGATCACACTCGGTCTGGCTCAGATTCTGGCTCTCAACCCCGGTACGAGCCGCTCGGGAATCACGATCACGGCGGCGCGGCGCCAAGGGTTCACGCGCGACTCGGCGGCGAGGGTTTCGTTTTTGATGGGGGTGCCCGTGATTGCCGGTGCCGTCGCCTACAAACTTCTCAAACTCGCTTCTGATGGCATGCCCGACGGGATACTTGTGCCGATAATTGTGGGCATCGTCACATCGGGAGTTTCTGGTTGGCTGGCGATGTGGGCAATGATTCGAATGTTGCGTACCCGCAGTTTTACTCCGTTCGTTATTTACAGGGTGGTGGCCGGATTTGCGATACTCGGCTTCGCCGCCAGCAGCATTCGCTAAAGAGCTACGGCGCCACCACCAAAGTGGCGTCTCCGAACGCGGCGGCGGTAGCGACAGTTGCCGCCGCCTCTGCTGGGATTGCGATTAGGACGTGAGAAGCGAGCGTGATCGCGCGTTCACCACCGGTTGTGCCGCCGCCGGTTGTCGGGTCGGCGATCGTGTTGTTCGCCGCGGTGATTGCAATAACGATAGCGTCGGCAACAAGCACGATGTTGTTGGCAATCACATCGACGTGATCGCCGGAAATCATCGGCGGGAGAGCCGTTTGCGGGGTAATCGACACGATGCGCCAACCTTCGGGCACGAGGCTTACTGCGACGGGTTGCGTCGCGACGTTGCTGGTGGTGATCAAGTCGCCAGCGCTGATGTCGCGTTGGGCGAAGGCGGGTTGAGGGAGACTCGAAATCGCGGCGGGAGCAAATATTGACGACGGCAGGGTAAACGCTGCGGTCGCGGTGGCGTAAACCAGCTCGCCAGCACTGATAGAGCGCGTGGCGACGAGCGCATTAGTGGTTGCTGTCAGTTGCTCGCGCTGCGACTGCAACTGGGTGACGTTGATAAAAAATACCAAAGCCGCAAGCGCCGCCAGAGCGGCGACGACTTGGCGCTGTTTTGTTTGGTCGCGACACAACTTTGAGTACTGCGCGCCGATCCACGAGATTATTTTTGTTGCTGCTGGCCTATTCGCCTCGGCGAACTTGGCGAATGTTTTTGATTTCGAGACGCGTTGCATGGTGCAACGATGTGTGCGCAGCAGGTGCCGTGAGTGCTAGATACGTCGCCCAATTATTTAGAAGTCGTGTTGGCTGGCGAACTCGCTGGCGCGCTCGCCGGGGCTGGCGCAGGCGCGCTCGCTGGCGCAGTCATCGGAGTGCCGGCAGGCGCAGTCGCGGGGGTTGTCGCGGTAGCTTGTTGCGATCCATCGCTAGTGCTGGCGGCAGCCGTCTCGGGAGTGGCGGATGTGCTCGATGTCGATGCACCCGAGCGGCTGTCGGTCTTGTAGAAACCGCCGCCCTTAAACGAAACGCCGACGGGCGTGAACACCTTTTTGACAGGGCGTACCTTGCCATCGCTGGGATGGGCAAGAGTGGTCAAAGCCTCGTCGGTAAAGGCTTGCTGGACCTCAATGGTCTCGCCAGATTCGATGAACTTATAGACGTAGGTGGGCATGCGACTTGTCATTCTATGATGCTCGGATGAGTTTGCGCACGGCTGTGATCCCTGCTGCCGGGCTCGGCACCCGGTTCCTGCCCGCTACCAAGGCGGTGCCTAAAGAGTTGATGCCAATATTCGATACCCCTGCGCTGCAATTAGTGATGGACGAGGCGATCGGTGCGGGTGCTGAGCACATCGTGGTGGTTTCGAATCGGACCAAGAGCGCGATCGAGTCATATCTGAAGCCGTCGCCAGATGTTGTGCGCCACGTGCATGACAGCGGTCGCGTTGAGTTGGCCGAGCGGTTGGCGCGCATCGGCACAGACGTCAAGGTCAGTGTCGTGTACCAAGATATGCCACGTGGATTGGGGCACGCGATCGGGTGCGCGCGGCAGGCGATCGGGGGCGAGTCATTTGCGGTGCTATTGCCGGACGAATTAATGGGCGACTCTTCGTTGCTCGCGGCGATGATATCTCTAAGCAAGAAAACATCCAGGAGCGTGGTCGGCTTAAAGCGTGTTGCTCGCAGCGAGGTTTCGGCGTACGGGTGCGTGAGCGTCGCCACCGAGCCCGACGCTGACGGCGTCGTGCTTGTAAACGACGTCGTCGAGAAGCCAAGCGAGCACGAGGCGCCAAGTGACATCATCTTGATCGGTCGCTACGTGTTGACTCCGCAGATGCTCGATGACATCGATGCGCTACAACCCGCACCGAGCGGAGAAATTCAACTCACGGACGCACTACTGATCGCCGCGCACGCCGGCCACTTGCAGGGCATTGTAAGTGACATCGAGCGCCACGACACGGGCACGCCGCGCGGCTGGCTCGAGGCCGTGATCGAGATTGCGCTGAAACGACCAGACGTTGGGCCATCGTTCGAAGAATGGCTGCACTCCCGCTTTCGCTGAATTGATGTCACTGCCATAGGCTTCTGTAGGCCGCGGAATGGGAGATTGCGATGACAGAATTGAAGGTGGAAGTCGAGCCGAAGCAAGTTGGTTTTTCGGCCGATCGCTTGGCGCGTATCGATACGCACTTTCATGACTATGTAGACGACGGTCGTCTGTCTGGTTACACGGTGGCCGTCGCCCGTAAGGGCCAACTCGCCCACGTTGCCACTTACGGCATGCGCGACGTCGAAGCTAAGTTGCCGACCAAGTTAGACACGATGTATCGCATCTATTCGATGACCAAGCCGATCACCTCGGTGGCTCTGATGATGCTGGCAGAAGAAGGCCTGGTGCAGCTCAACGATCCCGTGAGCAAATACATACCGGCATTTGCAAAGACACGTGTGTGGCGCGGTGGTTCGGCGCTGAAGCCTGTCACCGACCCGATGACCGAGACGATGCGAATTTGGCACCTGATGTCGCACACCGCGGGGTTGACGTATTCGTATAATTACGCGCACCCGGTGGACGAGATCTATCGCCGGGCCGGATTCGAAATGGGCAACCCGACAATTGACTCACTTGAAGCGTTTGCCGATCGGGTCGCCACGATGCCGCTGCTATTTCAGCCCGGCACATCATGGGATTACAGCGTGGCAACCGATGTTTTGGGTCGCGTCGTCGAGGTCGTATCGGGCATGGCTCTCGACAAATTCTTCGAGAGCAGAATTCTTGGACCTCTAGGCATGCACGACACCGCCTTTCATGCGCCGATTGAGAAACAAGATCGGCTGGCGGCGCTCTACGGCGTTGACGAAGCGACTTCTGGCTTGATTCGCAACGACCTGCTCGGCGACTACGCCAAATCGGTACCGAGTGTGTTTTCTGGCGGCGGCGGCCTGATCTCGACGGCGTATGACTACTACCGCTTTATACAAATGCTGGCAGGCGGCGGGGTGCTCGGCGACGTGCGCATCTTGTCGGCCGCGAGCATCAAATTAATGACGATGAACCACCTTCCGAACAACCAAGACGTAAGCACGTTTGGTCAAGCGCTCGGAGAGGAAATCTTCTACGACGGCCTCGGTTTTGGCCTCGGCTTCGCGGTAGTAATCAATCAAGCCAGCACCCGTGTGTTGTGCCCGAACGGCACATATAGCTGGGGCGGCGCGGCAAGCACAGCGTTTTGGATCGACCCGGTCGAAGAAGTCACCGCGATGTTCTTCACCCAATTGATGCCGTCAACCACGTACCCGATTCGCCCGTTTCTGCGGCAGTTGGTGTACTCGGCAATCACAGACTAAGAGTTTGGGATACGGCGAAACGCGCCTGGCTCATCGGTAACAATTCCCATCTCGTCGACTTCAACTTCGACTTCTTTGCCCAGCGTGAGGCTCGTGTACCGCCATCTATGCGTGTCGATGCGGGTGTAGATCTGCGGGTGTACAGTGGCGCCGAGCGTCTCGGTATTGACGACGATCACCCTCAGCGTGGCGCTGTGGCCGACCACTAGCGGCAGCCTACGAATAGGGATCGCGTTCGTGAACGGTGTGCCGGCCAAATCAATGTCTACGCAGCCGTCTAGTTCGGTGCGATGGGCACCATTCATCTCGCCCCAGCGGCCCCCACCCGAGTTGGCGAGCCAAAGGTCTGGCTCGTCGAGGTCGCGAAATAATAGAAACTGCTGCACCACCCACTGCGCCGAGAGTCGCAACACAAAGTGCGCTCTTTCGCTGGCGATTTTGCCGTCGGCGGTCCATCCTTCGTTCTCCCAACGCAGCGAGACGGTGCTGAGATTTGGGACGTTTTTGGCGCCACCGGTTTTGGTCCCGCCGGACTCGTCGCCGCGGATCTCGGTGCTGTGCCAATTAGCCCACGCCAGTTGCAATCCAGAAGCCGACGGGGGCGGGTAGTTCATCGCCTTAGCCTTACACGGCTTTGAGCAGATACCGTCACCCGTGATGATTGCGATTAGCGAGGCTCGCCAGGCGGTTCTCGACGCGTGCCCAGCTCTCGCGCCCGTGCTCGTGCAGTGTGACGACATGACTGGCCGCGTGCTGGCGCAAGATGTCGTGGCCAGCGAGAACGTGCCCCCGTTCGCCAACTCGGCAGTAGACGGATACGCGGTGCGCGCCGATGATGTTGCGGTCGTGCCCGTCGAGTTGCGGGTTGTCGGCACGGTTGCCGCTGGCGCAGTTGCAACAGTTGCGCTCAAGCGCGGCGAGGCGATACGGATAATGACCGGCGCGCCAATACCTAGCGGCGCCGATGCCGTCGTAATGGTCGAAGACTCGCTAAAAATCGGCGAAGAAAACGTTCGCCTTACCAAGGTCGCCTCCGCCAATCAGGCGATCCGCGAAGAGGGCAGCGATGTCACGCGCGGCGACAAAGTATTTTCGGCTGGCAGCGTGCTCAACGCGGCTGGGGCTGGAGTACTTGCGAGCGTTAATGCCCGCACGGTGATGGCCTACCCAATGGCGCGGGTGGCGATGCTCTCGACTGGTGACGAGTTGGTGACCGACGGTTCGCCGCTCAAGCCCGGCCAGATTCGAGAGAGCAACTTGACGATGTTGGTGGCGATGATCGCCGCCACTGGTTGCGAAGTTATCAACCTCGGCGTGATCGCCGACGATGAGGTGCTGCTCGAAAAGACTTTGCGCGAGGTTGCGATGCGTTGCGATGCGATTGTCACGAGTGGTGGCGTGAGCATGGGCGACTTCGACATCGTCAAGGCTGTGCTCTCGCGCATCGCCAACATGAACTGGATGCAATTGGCGATTAAGCCGGCAAAACCATTTGCGTTCGGGCAACTTATGGCCAGTGACGGGCGCACCATCCCCATTTTTGGTTTGCCCGGTAACCCCGTCAGCTCGATGATTAGTTATGAGTTGTTGGCGCGGCCCGCGCTGCGCAAAATGATGGGGCACACACGAGACCTGTTGCGCCCGAGCGTGCGAGCCGTCGTTGACGCGTCGCTGAAGCGTAAGCACGACGGCAAGATTCATTACATGCGAGTGTTCGGCGAATTTGCCGGCGACGGCCGCCTGCACGTGCGCGACACTGGCCCACAGGGCAGCCACCAGTTGGCGGCCACGGCGATGGCCAACGGGCTAGCAGAGGTGCCAGACGGCGACGGGGTAGCGCTTGGTGGCGAGGTCGACGTGTACCTGCTCGGCTGAACGCCAGCTAGCAATGAACCGTAGGCTTTGGCTGTGGATCTGATTGACCCTTTCGGCAGGACCGTGCGCGACCTTCGCATTTCGATCACCGACCGCTGCAACTTTAGGTGCACCTACTGCATGCCCGCCGAGGGGATGAAGTGGCTCGACCGCGCCGACGTTTTGACATACGAAGAGTTGCACCGCGTGGCGGGCATCTGCGTCAGCCATTTTGATGTCGACGGCATTCGCCTGACGGGCGGCGAGCCGACGATGCGCGCCCATGTTGCGGTGCTGATCAGCAAGCTCGCCGGGCTCGTGGTGCCGGCAACTGCCAACTCGCCGCGCGCGGGCAAGCCGATCGATCTGGCGATGACAACCAATGGGGCGACGCTGCGCCTGATCGCCTCAGAGTTGCGCGCGGCGGGCCTCGGGCGCATCAATATCAGCCTCGACACCCTTAAGCCCGAGAAGTTTCTAGAGATGACGCGACGCGACGAATTGCAACACGTGCTCGACGGCATCGACACCGCGATTGCGACAGGGTTTTCGCCTGTCAAGATTAACGCCGTCATGCAGCGCGGCATCAACGACGACGAGATCGTTGACTTGGCGGTTTTCGGGCGCGATAAGGGGGTCGAGGTGCGATTCATCGAGTTCATGCCGCTCGACGCGCAGGGAACCTGGCAAAACAGTCAGGTCGTGACCCAAGACGAAATTGTCGCCGCGATCAATGCCGTGTTCCCCCTTGAGCAGATGACTGCGCGTGGTGCTGCGCCGGCAGACAGGTGGAGTTACCTCGATGGTCGTGGCACGGTCGGCGTTATCCCGTCAGTGACAAAACCATTTTGCGGCGACTGCGATCGCGTGCGCCTTACCGCCGATGGGCAGTTTCGCACCTGCCTATTTTCGACAACAGAGTTTGATCTGCGCGCCATGCTGCGCGGCGGCGCCAGTGACGACGAGATCGCCGCTGAAATAAAGCGCGCTGTTGGCACGAAGTGGGCGGGGCACAACATCGGCAACGTCACATTTGTGCGCCCGCGCCGCTCGATGAGCCAAATCGGAGGCTAAATAGAGTGGGCGAACTCAACTTTTCACACCTTGATCCGATGGGCAACGCGCGGATGGTCGACGTCACCCCAAAGGACGCCACGCACCGTCGCGCGGTGGCGCGCTGCAAAGTATTTATGAAGCCTGAGACGACGGCGGCGATTGCTAATCGCGAAGTGAAGAAGGGCGACGTGATCGCAGTTGCGCGCGTTGCCGGCATTCAGGCCGCCAAGCGCACTTCCGACATGATTCCGTTATGCCACCCGCTCCTGATTGGCGCGGTAACGATCAATTTCGAGATCGCCGAAAATCACGTCGCCATCGAGGCCCAGGTCGACACGATCGACCGCACAGGTGTCGAGATGGAGGCGCTACACGCGTGCTCAGTGGCCGCCCTGACCATCTACGACATGTGCAAGAGCGCCGACAGGGCGATGGTCATTGGCGACCTGACGCTATGGGAGAAGTCGGGCGGGCGCCAGGGAACCTACCTGCGGGGCGTTACTGGGTAAGGGCCGAACCACCAGCGGGTGGTTTTGTAGTCATTCTGTAATACACTCCTGCGGATGAGTAAATTGATTCTGTTGATCGTCGGCGCCGCCTGGATGGCAGTGCTCCTACCGCCGGTCGTGCGCGCCAGACTCAACGGTTCACCATCGAACTCTGTCAACGACTTTCGCCGCCAGTTGTATTCTCTAGAAAACAGCGGCACGCGCCGCCCCCAAAATCAACTGCGGGGAATGACTAGGCCGCTGGCGCCGTCTAACCCGCGCCACAACGGTCGACTCAATCACGTCACTGACTCGATCGTGCGCCCGCAAGGTGCGCGCCAACACCGCCCAGGAATGGGCATGAGCGCGCATGCGATCTTGCGCCAAAAGCGCCAAAACCTCGTCGTCGGCCTCGTTGGCGTTACTGGCGCATCGCTGTTTCTCGCCTTCACGACCGGCTCGACCGCAATGGTTTACGCCTTCACGATCAGCCTCTTGGCATTGGTCGGATATTGCTACGTGCTCGTGCAATTGCGCATCAAGCGCGACAACGAGCGTTACGCATCCCATTTTCGCCGCGTCGCCTGACGCTCGGCTCTGCTGGGTTTGATAGGTCTCGGCTAGTTCAGTTAACCCCTTCCCCCGCTAGGGTTTGACGAGCAATAAGGGGCTGTAGCTCAGTTGGCAGAGCGGTACGTTCGCAATGTACAGGCCAGGGGTTCAATTCCCCTCAGCTCCACGCAACGGTGCAACACGCA
>JAYTUM010000057.1:0-8859 GCA_043744575.1 Acidimicrobiales bacterium
CGGCGGCGAATTCAGTAGTGTTTCCGACCTTCATTGGCGCAAGTGTGACACAGGGGTATGGCAAAGTACTCGTACGTGAGCACAGACCCCGAAGCGCCAATTTCGTATAACCCGATGCAACAAGCCGTCGTCGACGCGCTCGGCAAGCCGCCCGATTGGCGACCACTTTCTACCGACGTGATCGAGTCTGTCCGTGGGCAACTTCACGGCGAATTGCAAACAGTCGCCGAACAATTGACTCCCGAAAACGCGCTGTGGGTCACCAAGCACAAACTCACTACGGTGCACGGCTGCGAAGCGCATCATATGGCCTCGCTTACTTCATTCGAATGGACGATTGCCAACGTGCGTGGCACCGTCTTACACAAGGCCATCGAGCTGGCGATCAATTGGCGCGGCGAAATTATTCCTAGCGATGTTGTCGACGAAGCGCTCGCCCAACTCGCCAATGACGAGCGTGGCAGCGCCGGCCCGTTCATCGACCAACTGCCGGCCGCCGAGCGCGCATTATTGCGTGGCTCGTCAATAGATCTATTCACGAAGTTTGACGAGTGCTTCCCGCCGCTCAAGGCCGCATGGCGCCCCGTGCTCGAGAGTTCGTCTCGATACGAGATGTTCGAGCGCAAGATCAACCTCTCGACTCGCGCCGACCTCACGCTCGGTGCAGTCGGTGCCAAGGTGATCATCGACTTCAAGTCGGGTCGCTTTACACCTCTACACCGCGAAGAGTTGCGCTTCTACGCGCTTGTTGAAGCGATGCGCAGTGGTCAGGCGCCGCGCCGCCTGGCTACGTATTCGCTCGTAACCGCGCGCGCCGAAGTCGAGGAGGTCACCGAGGGCGTGTTGCAGTCAGCGGTGCGCAAAACCATTGAGGGCATTCGCCTAATTGTCGAACTCGAGCGACAGGGCCGCGTTGCGCGCGTGCGCCCCGGCAGCCCGTGTTATTGGTGCCCGCTAATTGGCGAATGCGCGGAGGGCATTGCCTACAAACAGCGCCGAGAAGACCCTGACTCGCAAGACGATTAATAATTAGGATGTAGGCGTGGTTGAAACGAGCTTAAAACGCGACTCGTTTTTCCCCGCCATTGAGAAAAAGCACGGCCTACCGATGTCGTATTGGTTTGAACGGATGGTCGAACTTGCCGGCAAGAAGTACCCAGAACAGGTCGCCTATCTGAAAGAGAACTACGACTTCAGCCAATCACATGCCAACGCGCTCGTCATGTATTCACGCGGCTCGAAGTCGGCAAAACGATTCGCCACGGTCGACGATTATTTGGCGCAGTTCGATTCCGTTAAGAAGAAAACTGTGCGAAGTATTTTCAGGGCGATCACTAGCAAATATCCAAAACTCGAACTTGTGATTGCCTGGAACCAGCCGATGCTGAAATTCGATGGGCAATACATATTTGGCGTTTCGGTTTCGAAAAACCACATCCTGCTTGCGCCGTTCAGCAATCAAGTCTTAGAAAAATTTGCACCAAAACTTACGGACTATGTTGTCAACAAGAAAACGATCCAGGTTCCCATTGACTGGAAGCCAGAAGCCAAACTTCTGCAGTCGATGGCTAAGGCACGACTGGCAGAAGTAGCTCGCTAGCGGGTCATTAGCGCGAGCGGCAAACCCAATTGCGCGCCACGGTGAAACGTGGCGATGCGGCGACCGGGCTGCACTGCGGGTTTGGGCGCGCTCATAACATCCGGCCCAACGAAGTCATACATCGCATCGATATTGTCGACCGTCAACACGAGACCCCAAAACGTTGCGCAACCTGGTGCCATCTTCGGCGACGAGACGATTTCGATCACGACCCCGCCGAGGCGATGAAAACCCTGCTGCACGCAGCCGCCCGCATCGCGCACGCGCTTCAGTGGCGCGCCTGTTGCCAGCGCGATCGCGTCGGAGGTGCGCTGCAAATTTGGCGTGTTGATAACCACATGGTCGACGCCAATGATGGCAAGTCGCGGGTCGTCGCTAGAGACCACTTCGCGCTCGGGCGCGGGCGGCACCTGATCCAAGAAATTAGTAGCGAGGCCGTCGATTGTCTTGGTGGGCGACTCGCTCGCGTCAGCGCACAGGGTCCACGAGTGCAGGCCAGGCGCCAATTGATCGTTGAAGCGCAGCCAAGTGTTGCCGACAAAGGCGTGATCGGGCGAAGCAAAGTTGAGGCCGATTGCTTGCCACGGTTCTGTTCGTCCGCCGATTACGAACTCGGCAACTGTCGTCATTATGCAGCGACGACGCGATTCTTGCTAGTGACTAGCCGCGCCCCATGTTTGGACGCTTGCCGTGGTTGGCCTTGGAGCGACGCATGCGGGCCTTTTTCTTCTTTGTTTTCTTCGACATAGTCCCGCCATGCTAACGGCGCAAGCCCGAATTTACGCCCGAACTGGCGAATCTAGCCTGCGGGAGTGGCGGAAATTATGGGCTAGCTGCCGATCACGGCGCGACCTTCCAACCCGCAATCGCTAACCCAGCGCACGAACTCGTGACTACGTTTTTGATTCGCCCAAACTCGCTTTGGTCCATCGACAAGTTCCAACGAGCCTTGATCGAAATCCAGTCGCTTAAGTACCGACACCAGTAACCCTGCAGCGGCGGCATCCAGTTAGACGGATCCTTGTCGCTCTTTTGTTGGTTGATGCGATCTGTGACCGCGAGTAGCGTGCGCTTGTCGGTCGTGTCGTTGGCGTACGCCGTGCGGGTTGCTTCGCTCCACGCCCACCCTCCCGAGTCCCACACTTCCTTTAACGCCACTACATGATCGATGTCGATATTGCTTGGGTCGCTCCAGTGCGCGCCGTCGTACGGCGAGACCCAATCGCCTGCCACGACCGAGCAGTCAAAGCCGTCAATTTGCGGCAGCGACCTGCTGTCGCGGATCAAAACCTGTTCGCGCGAGTCGCAACCATCGCGGTCGATGTCTCTCCAATGTTTGAACAGCGATCGTTGGTATCCGCTCGGATGCTCTTTCTCGATGCGGATGCCCGCCAAAATTGTTAGTGCGTTACCGCCACCAGCCGCCCTTGCGGAACTCTGCGTCGCCGCCAAACTCGCAGAACTCGCCGCGGCACCAACCGAAATAGTCACAGCCAACGCTGCGCCATTAGCGACTATGCGCCACTTCATGATCTCAGCGTACTGCGCCTCAAATTATTGTTACGCCGCGCTCGACTCACGCACGGAGGTTGAGTCGCCGACCTCGATTTCGATGAAAATGCACTCGCCCGGGCAAACTTCGGCGGCCTTAATAACAGTTGTAAAATCTCGTGCTTCAACTTGAGCCAGACTGCCCGAGCTGCCAGGGTCGTTGAGCGCCACTCCGCGCTCGGCGACATAGGCGATGCCGTCTTCAAGTTGTACGAACACGTCAGGGCAGTGATCAACACAAAGACCATCGCCGGTGCATAGGTCTTGATCGATCCAAACTCGCATCGCAATTACGCTAGTGACCACGGCGCGCGCTTAGGCGAACGCGGCGACAACAATTAAGGCAATCAACACGAGATTGCGGGTGACATTCGACCAACCGATCGGCTTTGATGAGCGGCTCCCGAAACAAGCGCATTGCGGGTGCTGGCCGCGAATCAACTTGCCAACGATTAGCGCAGTGAAGGCGCCCAGCAAAAGCGCGGCTACCAAATATGTCAACATCGGCAGCACCCGCCCCAACAACGCCACGCCGACAACGAACTCGACCCACGGCACGAACACCACTAGCGCGCGCGGCACGCCAAGGTCGTGCGCCTGCAGCAACCATTTCGAACCCATGAAGAACTTGGCGACGGCCGCAAACACGAATACCACGCCTACGAGGCCACCGCACAGCGATGAAATGTTCTGCGAATTCATGTCGCCCGCCTAGTGCGCAGTAACACCCACAACATTGCTCTTGAAGAAAACCATCGCCGATTCGTGCGATTCAGTCGTGTGCAGCTCGGTGACGCGACCGAGTACGAGAAAGTGGTCGCCCGTCGGTGTCAGTGACTCGATGCTGCAATCGATCCACGCCAGCACGCCAGGCAACACGGGTGAACCGTTTGGCGAGAGCGTGTAATCAATCTCGTCAAAGCGGCCGCCGCCGTCCGCTACCTCTTTAGCGAATCTCCAACACAACTCTTCTTGCGATTGGGCGAGCACGTTGACGCAAAATGAGCCGCTCTGCTCAATCAGTGGCCAAGTGCGCGACTTGGTGCCCTGAAAGAAACCGACTAGCGGCGGGTCTAGCGACACCGAAGCGAACGAACCGATTGTCACACCAGCAGGATCGCCTTTCGCGCTGACGCCAGTTACGACCACGACTCCGGTTGGTAGGTGGCTGAGCACGTGGCGAAAATGGATGCTGTCGAATGCGGCGTTCATTACAAAGAGGATACTCAACTATGGTTTTGATATGTCAAGCCACAACGCCATCGAACAGAGACAGGTTGAGGCAAATTCAATCAACTTCACGTTTCTCGAATGTGGCGAGGGACCGCTCGCGTTGTGCCTGCACGGCTTCCCCGACTCGGCGCACACTTGGCGCCACTTGTTACCAGCGCTCGCCGATGCCGGCCTTCACGCCGTCGCCCCGTTCATGCGCGGATACGCGCCAACATCGGTGGCGGCAAACGGCGCATACCAAACCGCCGCCCTCGCTCAAGACGCCAACGCCTTGCACAAGGTTCTAGGCGGTGACAGCCACGCGGTGATCATCGGCCACGACTGGGGCGCGCCAGCCGCTTACGGTGCCGCTATCAGCGCGCCGCAAAACTGGCGGTGCGTCGTTGGTATGAGCGTGCCGCCATGGGGCGCGATGGGCAATGCGTTCGTAAGCAACTTGACTCAACTGCAGCGAAGCTGGTACATGTTTTTCTTTCAACACGCCCTCTCAGATTTCTTGGTCGCCGCCAACGACTTTGCATTCATTGACATGTTGTGGGATCAATGGTCTCCCGGTTTAGAGGCAATTGAAGAGCGTGCCAACGTTAAGGCGTGCCTCGCCGACCCTGCCAACTTGCAAGCCGCTCTCGGTTATTACCGCGCCACGCTCGGAGCTGGGTATCGCGACCCAGACCTTGCCGATCTGCAAACGCTCATTCAGTCAGAGTCGCCGACGCAACCAACCCTGTACCTGCACGGGCGCAACGACGGCTGCATCGGCATCGAAGTTGCAGCCGACGCGGTTACTCGCACACCGCTTGGCGGCTTCGTGCAAATCGTCGAATCGGCTGGTCACTTCATGCAACTCGATCAACCAGCGGCCGTAAACAAACTAATTATCGATTGGGTTTCGCAAGAATAGTTCATTGCGCGCGAAGCGAACCTGTTGAGTATCTGCTACTCGCCCCACACGTTGGCGCCGTCATAAGGGCGCGTGCGCGCGGGTGTGAACTCGCGCTTCCAGACCATCACGCGGCGGCGAAAGTAGCAGACTTCCTTGCCAACTTGATTGAAACCCTTGGTCTCTACCGTGACGACGCCGCGGTCATTTTTCGATTTTGACTCTTGCGCGTCGAGCACGCGCGATTCGGCGTGAATCGTGTCGCCGTGAAAGGTCGGAAACTTGTGCTGCAATGTCTCGACCTCCAGGTTGGCGATTGCCGCCCCGCTTAAATCTGGCACGCTCATGCCGAGCACGAGCGAGTACACCAAGTTGCCGACCACCACGTTTCGTCCTTGCACGCTCTGCGCGGCGAACCAGTCGTTGGTGTGCAACGGGTGATGATTCATCGTGATCATGCAAAACAGGTGATTATCTGCCTCGGTGATTGTTTTGCCGGGCCAGTGTCGATAGACATCGCCGACCACGAAATCTTCGAAGCTTCTTCCAAAACTGCGCTCGTGAGTTGTCATATCAATTGACGCTACTCACTCGGGCGCCGTTGCGGCTTGGACGGAGTGTCGTCAAGCCCCATGCCCTTGAAGTCGGGTAATGGATATTGACCCGTGCGGTCGCGCGGCGCGTAGTGATCGACCCACTCAATCTTGCTGCGTCGATACACGTTCGGGTCAAAGGCGACACGGCGAAGCGGCACAAGTCTTTCGCGGCGTTCGATCGCGAATGGCCCGACCCGCAGCGACAGGTAAGCCACCCCTCCGATGAGGATCGGCAGCCAATACTGGGCGACTCGATACGACAGGACGCCGAGTGTCGCGGTCGAGCGGTTTAAACCAAAACCAACAAGACTGGGGATGTAAATGCCTTCGACGATGCCGAGACCACCGGGCGTGATCGGCACGCTAGAAAGCACATTGGTGATACCAAATGAAACAACTAACCCATCGATGTCAACTGACCCGCCGAACGCCCGCAAAAAGACCCATAATGCCGCGAGGTCGAGAACCCAGTTGGCGGCCGCCCAGATGACAACGCGTCGCAGCAACCGTCGATCCCGCGCCAATCCCTCGAGGCGGTTGCCGAGATGATTTGTAACTTCGCCGACGCGATCTTCGTTCAACCGCAACATGCGTGCGCCCCGCCGCAACGCCCTCTCGGCACGACCTTGCCCATCCACTAAACCAAAAATTACAGCGGCGGCGAGAAGCATCACGATGACACCGATGATCGCCGCCGCGCCGTAAATCGCGTTGACGCCGCGCAACGGGATCGAGACAATTAGTCCCAACCACAAGATCACATTGAGTACGACGGCAGAACCGAGACCGGCGGTCACCAAGGCAAAACCCGCATCTGGGCCTGGTACCCCCGAGTGCACTAGCAGGCGGTAGCCCATTGCCGAACTAGCAGCGCTGCCGCCTGGGACCAGGTTGCCTACCGACTTCGTGCTCAATTGAATGCGAAACAGTCGCCAGATTGAAACTTTGTCGGCCTGCGGCCCCAACGCTGCGTGAGTGAGCAATGAATAACAAAACAGCGCCGCGATCTCGAGGCCAAGACCGAGGCTCAAGAGCCAGCCGTTTATCCCACCAAGTTTTGTTACCGCACCGCGAAAACTCGGAATCAGGGGAAGCACGAAAAAATAAATCACACCAGAGAACAGCACGAACTTGAAGGCTTTCAAAGTTGCTCGTAGCCCAGAAAGTCTGGACCCCCGTGTTGTAGCCGCCACAGCAATATCGTAGGTGCTGGGCAAGCGCGCTTCCGACAGGTCGCCATTGCGGGTAACTCGCAGTCTTGGTTAGGTTAAGATGTCGCACAATAACTAGCGTTTACCCCATGGCGCCGACCGCAACTCCCGATTTGACCCGCGCGGCAGAAGTGATCGCTCTCACCGACGGCGTGGTCGGCAAGGGCGTGCGCCAACTTGCGTTAACCGGCGGGCCAGATGTACAGCAGCAACTTGCCTACGACCTAGCGCACAGTGCATCCGCCGTCGAGATGGCGCGCTCGATGCTCGACTACGGCGCCAAGGGCAACGCCGAAGGATTACTCACGTGCGCCTTCGTCGCCGACATGTTGCACGACGTGATGTCGCGATTTGTCGGTCGTGAACAGCAGTGGGGTTTGGCCGCCAATCCGCTTGGCGCCGCACACGATTTCTTGGTTAAGTTCCGCGACCCGCAATTTGTCGCCTCGCTGGCGACGATCCAAGGCCCGCGCCACCTCGAAGACGAGTTCGAGATGGTGCAAGACTCATTCAGAAGTTTTGCCACAAACGAAATCGCTCCCCGTGCCGAACACGTACATCGTTTCAACGAGGACGTACCGGAAGAAATCATTTTCGGCCTAGCAGAGATCGGTGCGTTCGGTCTTTCGGTGCCGGAAGAGTATGGCGGCTTCTCGGATGGCGGCGATGGCGAGTACATGGCTAGTTGCATTGCCACAGAGGAACTCTCGCGGGCGTCGCTGGGTATCGGCGGTTCGCTGATCACTCGGCCAGAGATTTTGACAAGAGCACTTGTCGCCGGCGGAACCGAAGCACAAAAGCAATATTGGCTACCGCGGCTCGCGACTGCTGAAGTTATGGCCGCTGTCGCCGTCACCGAGCCCGATTACGGCAGCGATGTAGCCAACATCAAAACCACCGCAGTGCCGGCAAGAAATGCCGACGGCATTGACGGATACGTGATTAATGGCGTCAAGACCTGGTGTACTTTCGCTGCTCGCGCCAACGTCTTGATGTTGCTCGCGCGCACAGATGCCGATCGCACCAAAACACATCGCGGATTGAGCGTATTCATTGTCCCCAAGCCGCGCGGCGAGGCCCACGGTTTTCAATTTGCGCAACCCGATGGCGGCAAATTGGAAGGCCGCCCAATCGACACCATTGGCTACCGCGGCATGCACTCTTACGAGATCGCGCTCGAAAACTGGTGGGTGCCCGCAGATCACTTGATCGGCGAACGAGACGGACTCGGCAAAGGCTTCTATTACCAAATGGGCGGGTTCGAAAATGGTCGCCTGCAAACGGCGGCGCGCGCGGTCGGCGTGATGCAGGCTGCATACGAGGCAGCTCTCGCGTATGCCGACAATCGCAAGGTCTTCGGTAACAACATCGCCGAATACCAACTAACGCAAGTCAAACTTGGGCGCATGGCGTTCGTCGTGCAAGGTTCCCGCCAATTTGCATATGCGGTGGCCAAGATGATGGGCAAAGGCGAAGGCGCAATGGAGGCCAGCATGGTCAAGGCCTACGTCTGTAAGGCCGCCGAATGGGTCACGCGCGAGGCAATGCAAATTCACGGCGGCTACGGCTACGCGGAAGAGTATTCGGTGAGCCGCTTGTTCGTTGATGCGCGAGTGCTGTCGATCTTCGAGGGCGCCGACGAGACTCTGTGCCTAAAAGTTATTGCGCGCCGACTCGTGGACACCGCAAAATAGATTCGCACTTAAGTCAGTTCGCGTAACGACCTGATTCGCTCGCAGTCTTGGTGAGCCTGGTCATCGTACGGGTCAAACAAAATCGGTATAAGCC
>JAYTUM010000058.1:0-2278 GCA_043744575.1 Acidimicrobiales bacterium
AACGCAGTTGCCAATATTGCAACAACTCGCTTTATTCTTGGGGGTACGCGCATGCTGAAGTGTTTCTCCTCGCCCGCTTGCATTCATCTTACCCGAGCGAATCAGGCTTCGATAGTTACGCCGATGCGATAGTTACGCCGATTCGGTAGTAGCCGCGGGCAGAGTGTCGCGTTGTTGCGTAATTACACCGGTGAGCACAAGAGCGATGCCGCCCAAATCGATAATCGACGGTTGTTGGTGCAGAAATAGAAATCCGAATATAAGCGCGGTCACTGGCAGTAACGCGAGCAACACAGAGAATCTGCGTACTGGTATTTTGCGCATGATATTTTGCTCGATGCCATAGCCGATTGCGCTCGAGAACAATCCGACTAACACGCAGGCTCCGAGAATCCACGGGGTCGTCACAATTTTCATGCTGCCTTGCACTCCGAATGGTGCGATTAACAGCGCGCCGAAAAGCAGTCCGATACCCAGACCCGAAACGCCGCGATCGAGGCGCGCGACCTTAGCGCCGACGACTATATATGTGCCCCACATCGCCGAGGCCATGAAGATGTACAGCAGGCCAAGCGGTTCATTGCCGAGTTCGAAGCCCGATAGCACGACCACGCCGATCGTCGCAAGAATCAGCGCGATCGCGTTGCGCCGCGAGCGTGTTTGCCAGGCCGCCACGCAGATCGGCCCGATGAACTCGATCGCCACGCCTTTGCCCAAGTCGAGGCGCTCGATGGCCAAGTAAAATGTGAGGTTCATAAACGCCACCGCGCCGCCAAAGATTGATGCGGCGATGAGTTCGTCGCGACTCCAGAATCCGCCGCGAAGCAACCGCGGCGCAGAAACCAGCAACAAGATTACGGCCGCGCTGATGACTCGAACTAATGCGACACTTGCGGCCGGCACGTCATCAAACAATTGCACGGCGATGACCGCGCCAATGTACTGCGCCGTTGCCGAGCAAAGGAAAAGCGCTTCTGGTTTTGCGCTCAATCGAAGAGGTCTGGATCTGTCTTGCAGATCTCTTGCCACAGCGGCTGAAATTGCAACCATCCAGCGGCGGGGAATCCCGTGAGCTGCTGCGTGTATCGGGCCATCTCGTGCGGCACGAGGTGTGGTTTGCCGACGGCTTCGGCGAGCAATTGCGCTTGGCAATTGCGCTCCATCGTGATGAACCAAAACGCGGCGGCCTCAACCGTTTCGCCGACGGTGAACAGGCCGTGATTTTGATGTATGGCCGCCTTGCCGGTGGGAAAGTGCCTGGCGACTTCTTCGCCAGCGGCGACTTCGAAAACGACGGCGCCTCCTTGCTCCTTAATCACCACGTGGTCTTCGTAGAACGCACACGCATCTTGTGTGATCGGGTCGAGCTTGCGGCCGAGCGATGCCCATGCCTTGCCGTAAACGGAGTGGGCGTGGGCAGCGGCGTTGACCTCTGGTCGGGCCTTGTGAATTGCCGCATGCAACACGAACGCGGCGCGGTTAACGGGTTGATTGCCGTACACGACATCGCCATCATGGTTGACCAAGATCAGGTCGCTGACTTTCATCAACCTGAAACTTTTACCGAACGGATTTACCCAGAAGTGATCCAAGAACTCCGGGTCGCGAGCCGTGATGTGTCCGGCGACGCCCTCTCCGAAGCCGAGGCGACCAAAAATTCGTAAGGCGGCGGCGAGTTGTTGTTTGCGGTGCAACCGCTCGTCGGCGACGTTCGCAAAAGTCGGCGGTCCGAGTCTGGCGACTTCCTTGGGCATAAGTGTGACACCGTCGATAGTGGCGGTGATTTGGGCATCTTGAATTGCGGTCATAGCCAAATGCTACGACAGGGCGACTACTAACCTGTATTAAATGGCTGACATTCCAAGACGCCCAGAACGACGCACAGACTCGGGTATCAAAATTGATGCCCTATATACAGAGGCGTCGCTGCACGGCTGGAGCGCCGAGACCGAGCTGGGCGCACCTGGTTCAGCCCCATACACCCGCGGCATATACGAGACAATGCATCGTGACCGCCTGTGGACGATGCGCCAGTACGCAGGATTTGGCACCGCTGCCGACACCAATAGGCGCTTTAAGTTCCTACTCGACGCCGGTCAGACGGGCCTGAGTTGCGCCTTCGACCTGCCAACCCAGATGGGCTACGACAGCGACCATGCGCGGGCAGAGGGTGAGGTCGGCAAGGTTGGCGTGGCGATCGACTCGCTCGACGACATGCGCACGCTGTTGGCGGGCCTGCCGCTCGACAAGGTCACGACCTCGATGACGATCAACTCGA
>JAYTUM010000059.1:0-2265 GCA_043744575.1 Acidimicrobiales bacterium
GTTGACGAGGCGATGCGCAATGGTTGACGAAGTTGCGTCTGCTGACGAAATTGCGCCTGCTGGCAGCCGGAGTCTCGCCGACGAGAAAGTGTTCTTGCTCGACTCATTGCGCGACCTCGACCGCGAACGCGCAGTTGGCGATATAGACGAAATTGACTTTGCAACTCTGCGCGACGGTTACACCGTGCGCGCAGCCGATGTGATCAAGCGGATCGAAGGCTCGGCGCCAAGAAAGCAGGCATCGCCGCCGCGGTCAACGCACCGATCAGTAGCGATGGCGCTCGCGGTCTTGCTAGTTGCCGGCGGCGTCGGTTGGCTGATGGCGTCGCAGCTCGGGCAGCGCCTGCCAGGCCAGAGCATAACGGGCGGCATTGCCGACAGCACGGCCAGCCTGTTGTCGCAGGCGCGCGCAATTAATTTTTCGGATCCGACGACTGCCGTCGAACTGTATTCGCAGGTGCTCAAGTTGAACCCTGACGATGTCGAGGCGCTCACATACCGCGCCTGGCTGGTTGCGCTCGTCGCCAGCGACGCCAGCGATGAGTTAAGAGTGTTGGCGTTCGCGACCGCCACCGACGGTTTGGGCAAGGCGATTGCGATAGATCCAAACTATGCCGACGCACACTGCTTCTTGGGCATTGTGCGGTTTCGACTGGCCGCTGACGCCAAGGGCGCCAAAGAGCAACTGCAGATTTGCCAGCAGATGAACCCGCCGGCTGTCGTTAAGAGTTTTGTCGACGCGATCGTGGCCGAGGTTGACACCGCGCTTGCGGGCTGAAATTAAATTGCCGGCGGTGGCCATGCTGCCGCGCTGGTAAAGACTTCGCCGTCGCGCTCAAGAACCCACACCGAAGCCTTGCGTGAGTCTGGCTCGGTCGTGATATTCATGCCGCGCTTTTCGAGCACGCCAATCGCGGCGGGAATCATGTCTCCGTGGCTGCACAACACCGCGCCGTTGGCAACAACTTCTAACAGTGCGACAAGCGCGCCGATGTCCGAATCTTCTGCGAGCCGCGCATCTGACTGCACAGGCTGGCCCGTCTGCGCGGCAAGATCCTGCAGTGTCTGCATGCACCGCAAGTAAGGGCTCGACAAGAGGCAAGTCGGATTGAACGATGCGATCGTTGTCGCCAACGCCTTGGCCTGCAGCCAACCCACTTCGTCAAGTGGTCGCTGCGCGTCGGCGCCTTCGAACCGACTCTTCCTGCCTGCCTTGGCGTGGCGAACTAAGTAGATCGACATTGCCCGAAAATCTAGCGATTGTTTGGACACATTACGAACCGTTCGCAGAGAATAGGGGCAAACTAAATAGGCACAGGGAAAGGAGCACGGCATGGGTTTTTTTGATCGCAATCGACAACAGCTGGTCGACAAGGGCATCGATGCTTCGCGCTTGCCGCCGGGGCAGTATCTGACCCAGCGGTTTCCCGTATTGCATGTTGGCGATGTGCCCGCCTACAAGCCAGGAGAGTGGAGCCTGCAAGTTTTTGGCCTCGTAGCGATCGGATTCACGCTGAGCCTCGATGAACTCAAAGAATTTCCGTCGACAACGATCACCACCGATATTCACTGCGTCACCAAATGGTCGAAGTTTGATACCACCTGGCGCGGAGTTCGGGTTCGTGATTTATTCACCCGCGCCGCCGTGAGCGCTGATGCAACGCACGTGATGGGCCACGCCGAACAGGGCTACACCGCCAACTTGCCGCTCGCCGACTTAATGGGCGACAACGCGCTCGTCGCCTACGAGTACGACGGCGAAGAAATTGAGCCGATTCACGGCGGGCCAGTGCGTCTAGTTGTGCCGCACTTATATTTTTGGAAGTCCCCGAAGTGGTTGCGCGGTTTAGAGCTGCGCTCATCCGACGCCCCAGGATTTTGGGAGCGCAACGGTTACCACATGTACGGCGACCCGTTTCTTGAGCAGCGCTTCTCGGAAGATTAGAATTATTTTGGCGTTAAACGCTGGTGGCGCAGAAGGTGTCGCCCTGAGGCAACGATGCCGACAACTCTGGCGATGTGTCGCCGTAAATTGATTGCAACATACCCTTGACCATGCCCCGGTCAACCGCACAAATCACGGGGTGATCAATCGCCACGTCGCCGAACGGGCAGTGGTTGTTGACGATGCGCAGTTGGTTGTTGCGCTGGTCGGTGTGTGCGGCGAAACCGTGCGCGGTGAGTGCGTCGGCGACGGCTTGCAACGCCGAGCGTAACGAGCGGTGGCCGGAGTGGACATCGTCACCCGTTAGGCCTTCGGCCATC
>JAYTUM010000060.1:0-2263 GCA_043744575.1 Acidimicrobiales bacterium
AGCCGCGCGCGCACGCGTATGCCGGCTTCCTCGTGACTAGTCGATACAACTTCTCCTTCGCGATGCACGGCAGCGACGATATCTCCTCGCTCGTAGGGAATAAGCAATTCAACGACGGCGGTGATCGAACGCATCCGATCGCCGATCGTGCGCAACAACTCGGGCACGCCGAGGCCCGTTACTGCAGAGACCACGACCGAGCCCGGCAAATGGGCGGCCATCTGAGCCGCGCCTTGCGGCTCGAGGTCGGCCTTATTAAAAACCACAAGCTCTGGCACGCTGCCCGCGCCGATTTCTTTCAGTACTTCGCGCACCGCATCGACCTGCGCCTGCGGATCTGACGCGGTCGCGTCAACGACGTGCACGAGAAGGTCGCTGACGACCGCTACCTCGAGCGTGCTCTTGAACGACTCGATTAGCGCGTGCGGCAAGCGCCGCACGAACCCGACCGTGTCGCTGAGCAATACAGGCTCGCCGCCCGGCAGGGCCAAGCGCCTCGTCGTCGGGTCGAGCGTGGCGAACAATCGATTCTCGACAAGCACGCCGGCTCTAGTCAGGTAATTCAGAAGCGATGACTTACCGGAATTGGTATAGCCAACTATCGCCACGGATCCAAGCCCGCTGCGCTCGCGACCCTTGCGTTGCTCGTTGCGCGTGTTACCTAGATCTTTGAGATCGCGCGACAACTTGGCGAGGCGATCTTGAATGCGCCGACGATCAACTTCGAGTTTGGTTTCGCCTGGTCCGCGAGTACCGATGCCGCCACCCTGCTGCGACATCGCCCCGGCAACGCCGCGACGCAACCGCGGCAGTCGATAACGCAGCAACGCCAACTCGACTTGGGCCTTGCCCTCGAGCGTGTGCGCATTTTGCGCGAATATGTCAAGAATGACTGCCGTGCGGTCGATCGCAGTGCGACCCAGCAGTTTTTCAAGGTTGTACTGCTGCGCGGGCGCGAGTTCGTTATCGAACACCACCGTGTCGGCGTCAACCGCGAGGCACAACTCTTTGAGTTCTTGCGCCTTTCCCTTGCCAATATAAAAGGCCGAGTCTGGGCGGTCGCGTCGCTGCGTCATGCGACCTGCCTCATCGGCGCCGGCCGTATCGATCAGTCGTGACAGTTCGTCCAAACTCTCGTCGATTTCAAGCTCGTCATGACCATCGAACAGCACCGCGACAAGCACGATTCGCTCTCGGCGACCGCGCTCGATCAGCGTCCGGCCGAGCGCCTCTTGATACGGAGTATTCATGAACGCATTTCGACTGTCATCGTGCCAATGTATTGCGTCGGCCCGACGAGAGTCACTCGTCCGGGCGCAGGTGAATTAACGCGCACGCTGGCATCACCGCCGTCCATGTGTACGAGAACTTCGGTGACGTTTCCTGGCACTAGTCCCCACTGCACCGCGGCCCACGCACTTGCGCACGCGCCCGTGCCACACGCTTGAGTAATGCCCGCGCCGCGCTCATGCACGCGCATTGTGATGGCGTGGCTCTCGGGGCCAGGCTCAATAATCTCGAGATTTATCTGTGGAACCTTGAGGCCGATCTCTATCAGATCCACCGCGCGCACATCTTCGACCCCGACCACCGCGTGCGGATTACCGACCGAGATGTGCGCAACCGGCCGATTCGGGTCGCAGCCGATCGTCGACCAGTCGTCAGGCTCGCTCAGCTTCTCGATCCTGCCCATGTCGACGCTAGCCATCAAGGTGTCGTGGCTCATATGCTGCGGCACAACTTCGATGCTGCGAACGCCGGCCGCGGTGTGCACTACATACGTGCAAGCATCGCTTCGCTGGTCGCGCATGAACGCCGCCTGCGCTAAACAGCGAATGCCATTTCCGCTCATCTCGGCCTGCGAGCCGTCCGAGTTAAAGAGCTGCATCGTTAACCGATCTTCACCGACCGAACCGCCGAGCAGCAATAATCCGTCGGCGCCGACACCCGACCGACGATCGCACCATTCACGCGCGTATTGGGACCACTGCTCGTCAGTAACTAGATCAAGTGCTGACATATCATCAAGTTGCGTCATATCAAGCACGAGAAAATCGTTGCCTAGGCCCGAGTGTTTGGTGAGAGTAATTTGCCGCGCGATATTCATCTACCGATCATGTTGTTAAGTCGCCAACATAGTTTTAGCCCAGCGACTCGGCCAGCAGCGAGCCGATTTCGCCGGCTGGGTCGCTCGCGATACTCACCCAGCGAATGCGCGGGTCGCGCCTAAACCAACGCTCTTGGCGAACTGCGAATTGGCGCG
>JAYTUM010000061.1:0-2257 GCA_043744575.1 Acidimicrobiales bacterium
AGCACGAGGTCAGCGAGTTCGAGCGTGTTGGTCGCGGAAGCGCCCCCCAGGTTGCGCCCCAGCAGGCCGCGCACATTGGGGAAGCAATAGAAAGCTCCCTGCGGCTCCATGCATGTGACGCCGGGAATCGCTGTCAGCATCTTGTACATAAGCGCGCCGCGGCGGACAAATGCTTCGCGCATAATTGCCACCGCCGAAAGATCGCCTCCGACGGCCTCGAGTGCCGCGAATTGAGCGACGTTCGAGACGTTAGATGTGGTGTGCGACTGAAAGTTGATCGCCGCCTTCATCACGTCCGGCGGTCCGATCATCCAACCAACCCGCCAACCCGTCATTGCGTACGTCTTGGCGACGCCGTTGACGATCACACACTGGTTAGCAAGCTCTGGCACCAGAGTCGGCATCGAGGAAAATTTGTGCTTGCCGTAGGTAAGGTGCTCGTAGATCTCGTCGGTGATCACCCAAATGCCGTGCTCTACGGCCCACTTACCGATCGCAATCGTCTCGTCGGGCGAATACACGCTTCCACTCGGGTTGTCGGGTGACACGAACAGCAACACCTTTGTCTTCGGTGTGCGTACTCGCTCGAGCTGTTCGACCGTGACCTTAAATTCGGTTTCTTCGGTGGTGTCGACAACAACCGGCACGCCACCTGCGAGCAAAATAGATTCTGGATATGTGGTCCAGTAAGGGGCGGGGCATATCACTTCGTCGCCCGGATCGCACAATGCGGCGAACGCCACGAACACGGCGTACTTGCCCCCCGCGGTCACCAAGACTTGCGAGGCCGTGCACCTGAACCCGCTATCGCGTATCGTCTTTACCGCGATTGCCTCACGCAACTCTGGCAAACCAGCTGCTGGCGTGTAATGATGCGACTTGGGGTCTCGAGCAGCGCGCACAGCCGCCTCAACGATGCGCTCTGGGGTCGGAAAATCTGGCTCACCCGCGCCGAAACCGATTACGTTTTCGCCCTTTGACTTCAGGGCCTTGGCCTTAGCGTCAACTGCGAGCGTCGCTGATTCGGTAATTGCTGCGAGCCGAGCTGAAACTCTGGCGCGTTGAGAGGATGTCACGGATACCATATTTACACAGTGAATACTCGCGCGGCGAAGAGATTTAAGTTTTTCTCGTGAACATTGAAGATGTTCTCGAGGCCGACTGGGATTCTGTTGGTCCGCTACGCGACCCTGTGCTCGTTGTGGCCCTACGCGGCTGGTTCGATGTCGCAGGTGTGGCCACTGGCGCCCTCGAATGGTGCATTCAAGACCGCCCGATCACGGTCGTGGCGAGCATCGACCCAGATCCATTTTATGACTTCACCCAAGAGCGGCCCGAAACTTTTCTGGACGAAGAGGGCGAGCGCCAAATGCGCTGGCCAGAGAACGACTTCGTCGTCGTACGCTTTCCCGAAGGTTCGCGAGACCTAGTGCTCGTCTCTGGCGTCGAGCCGCATATGCACTGGGCGACTTTTGCAGAGTGCGTCGTCGAGTGCGCCCGCAAACTCAAATGCGAGGTCGTCGTCACTGTTGGCGCCGCCGCCGATGGTGTGCCACACACACGCTCACCCCTAGTGGTCGGCAGCACAACTAATACTTCATTGGCGAAGCGCCTAGGGCTCTCGCGCCCCAAATACCAAGGCCCGACCGGCGTCGTCGGCATAATTCAAGAGCGCCTCGACCGCGAGGGCATCACTGGCGTTTCGTTGCGGGTGGGCGTGCCCCACTATTTGCTCAATGGTCAGCACCCGAAGTCGTCTGCGGCTCTGCTACGCAATCTAGAGCACGTGCTCGGCGTGCCGACGAGCCACGGCTTGATGTACGAAGAGATTCAGCGCTGGGAAGAAATGCATGACGCTGCGGTCGAGGGCGACGACGAGACGATTAACTATCTGAAGATGCTCGAAGAAGACTACGACCGCCGCACCGAGGCCACTGTGCCGACGGGCGACGCGCTGGCGGCGGAATTCGAAAAGTTCCTACGCGAACAGCACGACGGGCCAGAACTACCAGACCAAGACCAAACGGATAAGTAAAAGAACCCCGGCACCTTGGTGCCGGGGTTCTTTAATGTGGGGGTTTCGGTCAAGGTGACCGAGAATCAATTATCAGCCTGCGTTTACGGTCTTGGCCTTGTTCAGAGCCACGCTGTAAATCGCGCCAGTCAACGCCGCGTAACCTAACGACTCAGCACTTGCCGGCGCGTAAGTTGTCAGCATCCACTTGGCGAAGTCGCTGACGACCGCGTTCTTGTCGCT
>JAYTUM010000062.1:0-8684 GCA_043744575.1 Acidimicrobiales bacterium
CAAGCGACTAGTCGGCGCCATGAACCTGTACTCGAGACCTACCTGCACCACCCGACCCTGGCGATGCGTTTGTCGCTCGACCGCGATCAGGTCTTGGCATTGCGCAACGGTCGTGCATAGCGGCTTCTCGATTAACAGATGCTTGCCACTGCGCAAGGCCGACGTGGCAACCGCAGCGTGCGTATAGTTGGGCGACGCGATCACCACGACGTCGATGTCTGGCCTCGCCAGGAGATCGTTGAAATCGCTATATGCCAAAGCCAATTTGTTGGTCGCGGTTGCTCGGGCATTGGTCAGGCTGGCGGCGTCTGGGTCTGCGAAGGCGACGACATCTATTGAGTCGATTTTCTGCAGGTCGATGATGTGTTCGGCGCCCATCATTCCTGTGCCGATTATCCCGTAGCGCAAGCGATCGTTCGCTCGCAAGTGATTAAGACCTGATGACATCACCGCCTAGATTAGGTCGGTACTGTGTCTAGTCATGAACACGGCGATTTCTTCAAGCGGCCTGTACTTCAGGCAATTACTTTCGGGAGTTGATTTCGCGGTCGGCGACGAGTTGGCAACGCAGATGTTGAACTTTGTCTACCTGATAGGCAATTGCGCCACGCGCGAATGCTTGATCGTCGACCCGGCCTACCGTGTGACCGAATTGCTCGAATGCGCCGCGGCTGACGAGATGAGGGTGACGGGTGTCCTGGCCACCCACTACCACCCCGATCACGTCGGCGGTTCGATGATGGGCGTGTCGATCGAGGGCGTCGCGACTCTGTTGCAACATTGCGACGTGCCGATACACGTGCAGCGCGCTGAGGCACCATGGGTCACTAGAACAACGGGGGTCGGCTCGGCCAACTTCGTGACCCACGATGCCGGCGACATCGTCACAGTTGGCGACATCGAGATTTCGCTGCTGCACACGCCCGGTCACACGCCCGGGAGCCAATGCTTTCACGTCGAAGGACGCCTGGTCGCGGGCGACACCTTATTCTTGGAGGGGTGCGGGCGAACCGATTTACCGGGTAGCGACCCGGAGCAGATGTACGAGAGCCTCAACTTGCTCGCCGCGCTTCCCATTTCAACAATCGTCTACCCTGGCCACCGATACTCTGACCCCAAGAGCGCCGAACTTGGCGTGATAACCGCAACCAATTACGTCTACAAGCCGAAAACTAAGCAGGCTTGGATGGAGCGGTTCGCGCGCTAGCGCAGAGCGCTAAAAATGCTGCTGACGCCGCTCGCGAGGAGCAACACGAGAATGAGGATTCGAAACCGATTGGGCTCGATGTGTGCCCGGACCTGGGTGCCGATCGCCAGACCGCAGAGCATCAGCGGGGCGACTACACCAGCAAGCCGCAACGACTGCAAACTAATCTTGCCGCTGATCGCGAAAAGGACGATCGCCAAATAACCAGAAAATGCGAACACTGTGTTCAGAGTGGCGCGAAACCTCACAGCTTCGACGTGGCGGGCTTGCAGGGTGAACACGAGCGGCGGGCCGTTGGTGCTCGTCGCCATTAAGAGCACACCGCTGAGCGCGCCCATTAACCAGTCGAACGAGTGGTGGGTAGCGCGCATATCGATGCCCCTGGCGAGCACTACGACACCGAAGAGCACCCCGACTCCGAGCAAAACTTTAAGAAAATTCTGCGGGACGAAAACAAACGCAAGCAGGCCAAACGGGGCCCCGACGCAGGTCGAGGCGATGAAGCGCTTCGTCAACACATCATCCCTATCTAGACGCAACATCCAGGCCTGCGAGGTACTGCTGACGGTACCGATCAAGGTGGCGACGACGACCGCCAGGTGCAGGTCAATGACCAGCACCATCAACGGAACCGACATCAACGAAAATCCGAAGCCGGAGATCGACTGAACGATCGCGGCGAACAAAATTATCGCGCCGACGGCAACGTATTGCGCGACCGTAATGCTCACTGGTGATCCACGATCTGTTCGAGTCCATCGGCGAAGACCGCGGTGTGACTATTGACGTCCTTCACTTGGTGCTGCGGCGCGAACAACGCCATGTTATGAAATGGCGTCAGGACGATACCCCGATTTAGCGCGTGCAGGTGCAGAAAGCTTTCGAGTTCATGATCTACGCTCGCGGCGGCCTGCGCACCGTTGCGCGGCGGCGGACCGAACAGATACTCCGCGCGACAGCCGAGTTGTTGCACGTGCCAGTCGAGACCGTGGAGCGTGTAGGCACTTTTGACGCCGGACGCCCACTTGGCGGCGAGGTCGATGGTCGTAGCGAATTGCTCTGGCAGCAGCGACGTGCTCAGGGTGGCTCGCATCGCGGCCATCGCCAATGCGCTTCCTGTCAGCGTGCCGCCGACGCCGCTGACGTCAATCTCGTGCCTGTGCAACTTTCCGGAGATCCTCTCGGCAACTTCTGTAGTCATCCCGAAGGCTCCGACCGGCACGCCGCCGCCGATTGTTTTGCCGATAACGACAATGTCTGGATCGAGCCCCATTGCTCGAGTGCAACCGCCGGGCCCAGCGCAGATCGTGTGCGTCTCGTCGACGACCAATAGCACGCCGAACCTTCTCGTTACTTCGCGAATCTTCTCGTGATAACCCGAGTCTGGCAAGACGATGCCGATGTTCGTGAGCGCCGGCTCGATCAAGACGCAGGCGACGTCGTCCAATGCGAGCGCATCTTCGAGCGCGTCAATATTGTTGAACGGCACTGCCCTCGTGGTCAGGCCCGGATCGACCTGCGGTCCGATCACTCCTGGTCTGCTCACGGTATTGCCGCTGTCGTTGAGAATGACGAGCGTCTCGTCGACCGTGCCGTGATAACACCGGTCGTGCACGACGATCATCGGCCTTCCAGTGATCTGGCGCGCGTAGCGCAACACGAAGCGGTTGGCGTCCGTCGCGCTCAGCGCGTACTGCCATATCGGCAGGCCGAATCGTTCGGCGAGATTCTCCGACACCCAGATCGAATCGCTGCTGGGCAACATCGTGGTCAATCCCCTGTTGGCCTGGCGGCTGATGGCATCGGCAACTTCTTTTGAAGAGTGACCGATCATCGCGCCGGTGTCGCCGAGGCAGAAGTCGACATACTCGTTGCCATCGACATCCGTAAAATTTACGCCACTCGCGCTATCGACAAATAATGGGTAGGCGCCCGGCCACCTGGCCATCCACGCCATCGGCACTCCCGACAACATGGAGGCCTTGGCGTCCTTCGCCAATTCGCCAGATTGCCTGTGGGTCTTGATGAAGCGATGCTCCTCGGCCTTGAGCGCATCAGCCATGCGCTGCCTGTCGATCATTATCCCATTCTTACCGAACTCGTACACTTGAACCGTGACCCGAACGCAAGCGCTGCTTACTAATTTTGAAAATCTTCGCATCGATGAATCACGGTTAATGCAACGTATCCTTGCCCTTGCCGAAATTTCTCCGATCGACGGCGGCGGAAACTGTCGACTAGCGCTAACCGACGAAGACCGCGACGGTCGCGACCTCGTAGTTTCGTGGATGCGCGATCTTGGCTTACAAATCGGAGTCGACGCAATCGGCAACGTGATCGGCGTCTGGAATGTTGGCGAGGGTCTCGCCGTTTTGAGCGGGTCGCACATCGACACGGTAAGAACGGGCGGCAAATACGATGGCAACCTCGGTGTGATCGCCGCGCTCGAGGTCATCGAAACATGCCAGCGAGCGGGCTACACGCCGCCGCGACCGCTGGGTGTTGGAATCTTCACCGACGAGGAGGGCGCTCGTTTTGCTCCCGACATGCTCGGCTCGCTCGTCTATGTCGGCGGCCTTGCGCTCGAAGAGGCTCTGGATATTTTGGCGATTGACGGGCCGAGACTCGGCGACGAGTTGGTGCGCATAGGTTACGCCGGCCCGCTTCCGTGCCCCGGAATCGCACCGCACGCCTTCGTAGAGTTGCACATCGAGCAGGGACCGACACTCGAGGCCAACGGAGTTCGCATCGGCGCCGTCACCGGAGTACAGGGCATCTCGTGGCAAGAGCTGACGATTACGGGCCAATCGAATCACGCCGGCACGACGCCGATGTCGCTGCGTCACGACCCTGCGTATGTGGCCGCCGAGATCACTGTTTTTGTTCGGCGGCTGGCGCAGAAATTTGGCGCCCATCAGGTTTGCACCGTCGGCAAGATTGACATGTTTCCAAACCTGATCAATGTCGTGCCCGCTCGGGCGACGCTGACTCTCGACATCCGTAACACCGACGAGCGGCTGCTGCGGGAGGCCGAGTCGGAAGTCGCCGATTTCATTTTGCGGATTTCTGCCAGCGAAGGAGTCACAATCTCGACCAAGACCCTCGCGCGTTTCGAGCCAGTGGTATTTGACGAGCGCGTAGTTGACTGCGTGGAGCAAATTGCCATGTCTCTTGGCAACACGACCCAGCGCATGCCTTCGGGCGCGGGCCACGACGCCCAGATGTTGGCGCGAGTTTGCCCGAGCGGAATGGTCTTCGTGCCGAGCGTCAAGGGCATCAGCCACAACCCCGCCGAGCACACCTCGGCGCAGGACCTCGCAGCGGGCGCAAATGTGTTGTTGCAAGTCATGCTGACTCTCGCCGACTTGGATTTCTCTCAATGACTCGCGACCTAATTGTCGGCGCGGCGCAGCTTGGCCCGATCCAGCGCGATGACTCCCGCGAGTCCGCTGTGAAGCGCATGATCGCCTTGCTCCGCGAGGCGCACTCAAAGAATTGCGGGCTTGTGGTGTTTCCAGAACTCGCCCTGACGACCTTCTTCCCCCGTTGGTTCGTCGACGACATCGCCGAGGCAGATCATTGGTACGAAACCCAGATGCCGTCCGCGGCCACGGCCCGCCTGTTCGAGACGGCCAAAGATCTGGGTGTCGGGTTCTCGCTCGGCTACGCCGAACTAACTCCCAGCGGCGAGCGCTACAACACGCAGATTCTGGTCGAACGCGATGGAACGGTGGTTGCCAAGTATCGCAAGGTGCACATCCCCGGTCACGAGCACAACGAGCCCGATCGCCCCTTCCAGCACGCCGAGCGCTACTACTTCAAGCCAAGCAATGACGGCTTTGGCGTGTGGAAGTCGTTCGGCGGAAGAATCGGCATGATGCTCTGCAATGATCGCCGCTGGCCAGAGTCTTATCGCGTCATGGGATTACAGGGAGTCGAGATGATCCTCTGCGGTTACAACACCCCAATTCACTACGTGCCGGACCCGACCCAAGACGTGCTGCAGGGTTTTCATAACGCGCTGGTGATGCAAAGCGGCGCCTACCAAAACGGCACCTTCGTCGTTGGCGTGGCCAAGGGTGGCATCGAAGAGGGCGTGCTCGGCCTCGCCGAGTCGAGCATCATTGCCCCGAGCGGTGAGATCATGGCCAAAACAGTTACGAGTGACGACGAGTTGGTCGTAGCCAGATGCGATTTGGACTGGTGTTATCAATACAAGAATACGCTGTTCAACTTCGATCTCTACCGCCGACCCGAGGCCTACGCGCGAATCGCCGACCAGCGCGGCGTGATTCTCGAATAGGGTCGCAAGCGTTTGTATCACGGCTCGCCCACCGCGCGCTCTCGACATCGGCTATCGTGAGCATTAACAAAAAGTAAAGTCAGAAGCCAACAGCAGTAAGGCGAACTAGATCGAGGCAAGCGGGGTGCGGGCGTGTCAGAGACTCAACAGATCGACTTCAGCGTCAATGGCGCCCCCGTCTCCGTGCGCGGCGACCATCCCCATCTGCTAGCGGCATTGCGCGAAGAACTAAACATCACATCGCCCAAAGACGGCTGCTCGCCCACTGGCCAATGCGGATGTTGTACAGTGCTCGTCAACGGCAAGGCGGTCGTCAGCTGCCAGCAGTCGCTGGCCAAGGTTGCCGGAGCAGAGATCACGACACTTGAGGGTTTCGAAGAATCGGATCGCAAAAAATATGCCGACGCCTTCGCCGCCTGCGGCGGCCTGCAGTGTGGGTTTTGCATTCCGGGCATCATAGTGCGCGCCAAGGCGCAGATCGCCAAGAAGGGATCTGCCTTGAAGCGCGAAGACATGGCCAAGCACCTCGGCGCGCATCTCTGTCGCTGCACCGGTTACGTAAAAATCTTGGACGCGATCGAGGCGATCGCCCGTGACGAGATCGTAGCTACAACTAGCGGCGGCGGCATCGGCACGAGCATCACCAAGTACGAGGCCCACGATCTTGCCCTCGGCGATCGCGGCTACATCGACGACATTCGAATGCCAGGCCTCCTGCACGCCGCGCTGCACTTCGCAGTCCACGCCCGCGCCGACATAATCTCGATTGACACCTCGGCCGCAGTCCTCGCGCCCGGCGTATCCGGCGTGTTCACTGCCGCCGACATCCCAGGCGAACTCATGGTCGGCATCATCTACAAAGATTGGCCCGTGATGATCCCCGTTGGCGGTCGCACCTCGTACGCGGGCGATGTCCTGGCGATCGTTGTCGCCGACACCCGTCAGCATTCGCGCGACGCGGCGCAACTTGTCAAGGTCGATTACGCGCCGCTGCCTCCGATCACGGACCCCGCCTTGGCCGTTGCAAGTGCGGAGCCATCAAACATCGCAGTGTGGCGCACCGACTCAAACATCTTGAGCACGAGTCAATACGCGCGCGGCGATGTTAAAGCCGCACTTTTGACGAGCATCCACGTCGTCGACGAGACTTTCGTAACGCAGCGAATCGAGCACGCCTTTCTCGAACCCGAGAGTTCACTCGCCGTTCCCCGCCAAACAGACTCAGGTCGCAAGTTGCATGTCTACTCTGGTGGTCAGGGCATCTGGGACGACCGCGACGACATCGCCCGAATGCTCAAGATCAGCAGCGACGAAGTTACTGTCGAACTGATCACCAACGGTGGCGCGTTCGGCGGCAAGGAAGACATGAGCAATCAGGCCCACGCGGCCCTGGCCGCATGGCTGCTAGACGCGCCAGTGAAGTGTACATTGTCACGCGAAGAGAGTTTTTTGATGCACCCCAAACGCCACCCGATACGCATGGAATACACGGCCGGCTGCGATGCCAACGGAATGCTGACCGCCCTGAAGGTGCGCGCGCTCGGCGACTCAGGGCCTTACGCCAGCGTTGGTATGAAGGTGCTCGAGCGCATGGCCGGTCACGCCAGTGGCCCGTACCAAGTCGCGAACATCGATGTCGTCGCGGTCGCGGCGCGCACGAACAATCCTGTCTGCGGCGCGTTTCGCGGCTTCGGCGCCAACCAGGCTCAGTTTTCGATGGAGGGTGTGCTCGATCGCCTCGCAGAAAAGGTCGGCATTTCCGGTTACGACATTCGCCTGCGCAACGTGATCAAACCCGGCATGGTTTGGGGCCCCGGTCAAATTATGGACGACGGCAGCCTCGGCGCCGAGATGTGTCTTCTAGTGATCAAAGAAAAATACGACGCCGCCAAGGCTGCTGGCAAAGCCGTAGGCCTCGGATTCGGCATGAAAAACAGCGGTTTGGGCAACGGTTTCAAAGAAATTACCAGCGCAGTAGTGCGGTTCAACGAGGACGACAGCATTGAGTTGCGCCACGGATTCACCGAGATGGGTCAAGGCATCAACACAGTTGTGCTGCAAGTCGCGATCGAAGAACTTGGCATTGATCCGACCCGTGTCACCGTCACCGTCGACACAACTCGAGAACTCGGGCAGGGACAGACCACTGGCTCGCGCGGCACGTTGATGGGCGCAGGCGCTATGAAGGCGGCCTGCGAGGCCGCGCGCGCCGCGAACTGCGCAAAGAACGTCGACCATATCGGCGAATACCGCGTCGACTGGACGACCAAGCTCGGCACGCCGGGCGTCGAGAACCCGATCATTCATTCCACATTTGGATACGCGGCCCAACTCGTGATCATCGATCGCGAAACAGAAAAAATTGAACGCGTCGTAGCCGTCCACGACGTCGGCAGGGCCGTCAACCCGCAACTCTGCGAGGGTCAGATCGAGGGCAGCGTGCACATGGGTCTCGGCTACGCGCTTACAGAAGACTTCCCGGCCGATCCGGTCACGGCCTTCCCGCTAAATATGACCCTGCGCAGCCTCGCCATTCTGCGTCCAAAGGATATTCCTCCGATCGATGTAATTCTCGTCGAGTCGCCTCAACCCAATTCGCCATACGGCATCAAGGGCGTTGGCGAGATCGGCCTGGTACCGACCGCGGGTGCAGTAGCAGCCGCGTTGCACGATCTCGACGGCCAGTGGCGTAACACCTTGCCGATGCGCCGCAACAAAGATGCAAACGACGACGAATGACAGCAGCGGTGAAACACTAATGAGCTTCGTTACAGGCGGCATGGTCTGCGCCCACCACCACCTCTACTCTTCGCTCGCGCGCGGCATGCCTGCGCTGCAGCAACAACCGACAAACTTCGTTGGAATCCTCGAAAATATTTGGTGGCGACTAGACGCTGCGCTCGACCTCGAGATGATCTATTGGTCTGCCGCGCTCGGGGCGACCGAGGCGCTGATGAACGGCACCACCTGCATCATCGACCATCACGAATCGCCCAACGCGATCGATGGCAGCCTCGACACGATCGCCAGAGCGTGCCTCGATGTTGGCGTGCGAGTTAACGCCAGTTACGGCGTGACAGATCGCTGGGTCGATGGCAAGCAGGCGTCCAAGGTATCGCCGCTGGTGCCGATGTCGCCCGGCGCCAAGCGCGGTCTCGCCGAGAACGATCAATT